>JACQUA010000212.1 GCA_016210565.1 Chloroflexota bacterium | reverse complement strand
CTCTGCTGGTCTGAAGTCGTTCGAAGGAGGCGCAGTAGGCGCATTGGTGTCCGCTGATGGCGCGTAAGTGTTCGAATTCCGACTGGGTCAGGCCACGCTGTATCGACGAGACCAGGCTGCGATGAGAAACGTTGTAACCACGTGTCAGCGGCAAGAAGACTTGACCGAACCCGGCGCTCCTAGCCCAGTTGGCCGAGTCGAACGAAGCTGCCCCAGTGCGGGTAATCCAGGGCAGAATGCCGGGTGACCCTGTCAGTGACCGCCCTAGACTGTACCACCCGTAGCCGCTTGGTGTAGACCACGCGTAGCCGCCCGATGTATACCGGGCATAGCCGCCCGATGTAGACCACGCATGGTCGGCCGATGTAGACCACCCATGGTCGGCGGATGTGTACCATCTGGCGACGAACAGTGAGGTAAGGCCGTCGCTATACTCCTCCGGATCAATGCCGGAGGAAGAGATGGAGCGACTGCACGTGAACCATGTTCGGGACATCGTCTACAGATTGCGCCGTGGGCAGAGTGAGCGACAGATCGCGGCGGACCTCAGGGCTAGCAGGGTGACGGTCCACAAGTATCACGAGGTTGCAGGGCAGAGCGGGTTGCTCGATTGTCGGGTGGGACTGGCGTCGGACAGGGAGTTGGCGGCGAAGCTGGGACCGATGACGTTGCCGCCGCGGGTGGTATCGACGGTGGAGCCCTACCGGGAAGTGGTGGAGAAGCTGCTCTTGGACGGGGTGGAGATGGTGGCGATGCTCTCCCGTCTCAAGGAGCATGGGTACGGAGGAAGCTACTCCTCGGTTCGCCGCTTCGTGGCTCATCTTCGTCCAGCGGCCGTCGAGCCCTGCATCCGCATCCATACTCGCCCGGGGGAAGAGGCCCAGGTGGACTTCGGCTCGGTGGGTCGCCTGGTTGATCCCAGAGACGGCCTCGCTCGGGTGGCCTACGCCTTCGTGATGACCCTCTCCTTTAGCAGGCATCAGTACGCGGAGTTGGTTTTCGACCAGAAGGTTGCGACCTGGATCGGCTGCCACCGGCACGCCTTCGAGAGCTTCGGGGGTGTTCCGGGGAGGGTCGTCCTGGATAACCTGAAGGCGGCGGTGATCGAGGCGAGCCTGCACGACCCTGTGCTCGGGGAAGCCTACCGACGAATGGCTCAGTACTACCGTTTTGTAGTCAGCCCCAACCGCCCGAGGACGCCGGAGCACAAGGGGAAGGTGGAATCGGGAGTCCACTACCTCCAGCGCAACTTCATGGCTGGCCAGCAGTTCACGGACATGGTGTCGGCGAACGAGCGGCTTCGGGAGTGGGTGAAGGAGGTGGCTGGGGTGAGGCGGCACGGGACCACGGGCAAAGCTCCACTAGCCGAATTCCGCGAGGCAGAGAGGGCCGCCCTGCTTCCCCTGCCGGAGGTGCCCTTCAGCCTGTGCGAGGTGCGCCGGGTGAAGGTGCACCCGGACTGCCATGTGGTGATCGAAGGGAGCTTCTACTCGGTGCCTTACCAGCATGTCGGCAAGGAGTTGGATGCGTATGTTGGGGAGAGGGTGGTGGAGATCTTCCAGGGAGTGGACCTGCTGACGACCCATCCGAAGGCCCGCCGGCGAGGGGAGTGGCAGACCAGGGTGGAGCACTATCCGCCGGAGAAAGCGGCCTACCTGGAGCGAACGCCAGCCAGGTGCCTGGAGATAGCCAAGGGGATCGGCCCAAAGACGAGAGAGGTGGTGGAGACTCTCCTCTCTGAGCACCCCCTGGACCGGCTGCGGAGCGTGCAATCGATCCTGCGACTGGCGGAGAGCGTGGGTAGGGAGCGGCTGGAGGCGGCCTGCGCCCGAGCCCTGTACTACGGCGATCCCCGGTACCGGCGCATCAAGGATATCCTGAACGCCGCGTTGGATCGGGAGGCGCTGCCGGCTGAGCCCATCGCCTTCCTGTCGGCACAGCAGCAGCGGGCCCAGGGCCGCCAGTATGCCTTCGCGAGAGCCGCCAGCGAGTTCTTCGAGACCGAGGAGGCGGCGAGATGAGGGCGGCGGTGAATGCGAGTCCGGTCCATCCGTTGCTGCCGAAGCTGAAAGAGCTGAGGCTGGGGGGAATGCTGGACAGCCTGGAGGTGAGGGCTGCCCAGGCGGTCCAGGATAGCCTCTCACCGGGCGAGTTCCTGGCGTTGCTCTTGGACGACGAGCTGGAGAGGCGGGGACAGAGGCGGCTGGGAGTAAGGCTGAGGGAAGCGGGCTGCGAAGAGACAAAGACCCTTGCGCGCTTCGACTTCGCCGTGGCGCCCAGCCTGAACAGGTCGGTGGTGACGGAGTTGGCCACTTGCGCCTTCGTGGCGAGACACGAGAACCTCTTGATCTGTGGACCGACGGGTGTGGGCAAGAGCCACATCGCCAACGCCCTGGCCTTCGAAGCCCTACGCCGGGGCTACCGCGTGATCCAGCGTTCCACCAACCACCTATTGGCGGAGTTGCACGCCTCTCGGGCGGATGGCAGCTACGCTCGGAAGATGGCGAGGTTGGATCTGGTGGACTTGCTCGTCCTCGATGACTTCGGCCTGCGTCCCCTTTCCGCCCAGGGGGTGGACGACCTCTACGAGATCATCAACAGGAGGTACGAACGCCGGTCGATCGTCATCACCAGCAACCGTGCGATGGAGGAATGGGCGGAGCTATTCGGCGACGACCTGGTTGCTAGCGCGACTTTGACAGTTGTGCTTGGGGAGCGTGTGGGACGCGTTGGCGCTGTGGGGATGTTGGCTGCTAACAGCGCTATGCATGGTTAGAGCGCGCATAACCGTGCGTGATGTATTG
>JACQUA010000214.1 GCA_016210565.1 Chloroflexota bacterium | reverse complement strand
GTCCCGTCCCTGCCTGTCCCATCCCTGCGTGTCTGACCTGCGTACGGTGGGTTCGCATCCCGATGCAATCGCGACTTCCCCGTCGCCCCTCTGTGCTTAACCCACCCCACACTGCTTGCGAGGCGCTCCCGTGACTAGCGGCGCCACCCTGTCTGAAAAAATACTGGCGGCCCATGCCGGCGGCGGCCGGGCGGTCCCCGGCGAGTTCATCAATGTGCGGGTGGACCTGGTCCTGGCCAACGACATCACCGCGCCCCTGGCCATCAAGGAGTTCAAGCGCCTCGCTGTGGCCAAAGTCTTTGATCCAAAGCGGGTCGTCCTGGTGCCGGACCATTTCGTCCCCAACAAGGACATTGCCTCCGCGGAACAGGCCAAAATCCTGCGGGATTTCGCCCGCGAGCAGGGCCTGATCTATTTCGAAGTGGGCGAGATGGGCATCGAGCATGTCCTGCTCCCGGAACAGGGCCTCGTCCTGCCCGGGGAGGTCATCATCGGGGCTGATTCTCACACCTGTACTTACGGCGCTGTCGGCGCCTTTGCCACCGGCATGGGCAGCACCGACATCGCTACCGCCATGGCCACCGGCGAAATCTGGATGAAAGTCCCGCCGACCATGAAATTCGTTTATCACGGGTCGCTGCGGAAATGGGTGGGGGGAAAGGACCTGATACTCCATGCCATCGGGGATATCGGCGTTGACGGCGCGCTGTATGCCGCGATGGAGTTTGCCGGCGAGGCTATAAGCCAGCTCTCCATGGATGGCCGGTTTACCATGGCCAACATGGCCATCGAGGCCGGGGCCAAGGCCGGGCTGTTCGAGGTCGACCGGAAGACCCTGGACTATGTCCAGCCCCGGGCGAAGCGACCTTACCAGGCGCAGCATTGCGACAGCCAGGCGCAGTATGCCAGCGTCATCGAGTACGACGCTTCCAAAATTGAGCCGGAGGTAGCCTTTCCCCATTTACCCTCCAATACCCGGCCCATCAGCAAGGTCGGCGACGTGAGGATCGACCAGGTGGTCATCGGAAGCTGCACCAACGGGCGGCTCGACGACCTGAGGGTAGCGGCCGGGGTCCTGAAGGGCCGCAAGGTGCACAAAGGAATCAGGCTCATTGTCCTGCCTGGCTCCCAGCAGGTTTACCTGGACGCCCTGAAGGAAGGGATTATCGAGACGTTCATCCTGGCCGGAGGCGCGGTGAGCACGCCTACCTGCGGGCCGTGTTTGGGAGGGTACATGGGCATCCTGGCTGCCGGAGAACGCTGCCTGTCCACGACCAACCGCAACTTCGTCGGCCGCATGGGCAGCCCCAAGTCCGAGGTGTACCTGGCCAACCCGGCCGTGGCCGCCGCCAGCGCCATCCTGGGGCGAATCGCCAGCCCGGAGGAAATAGCAGCGAGTAGTTAGTAGCGAGTAGCGAGTAGGCGCTGGCCAGCCGGTACCACAGGCCACCGTGCCTGTGAGATACTGTTATCGGAAATGCTTAGCCAGTTTGTCAATGACCATAGGCCGCGCCGCAGATCGCTGAAAGCCGGTAGCTGAAAGCTGATAGCTTCTTATATGAAATTCAAAGGCACTGTTTTTAAGTTTGGCGCCAATTTGGATACTGACGGCATCATCCCCGCCCGGTATCTGAACACCTCCGACCCGGCGGAACTGGCCAAGCATGCCATGGAAGACGCCGATCCCACCTTCGTCTCCCGGATGAAGAAGGGCGATATCGTTATGGCCACGACCAATTTCGGCTGCGGCTCCTCCCGCGAGCACGCCCCCATTGCCCTCAAAGCCGCCGGGGTGTCGTGCGTCATTGCCAAAAGCTTCGCCAGGATATTCTACCGGAACGCCATCAACATCGGCTTGCCCATCCTGGAGTGCGACGAGGCGGTGGACAACACGAGTGACGGAGACGTCCTGGAAGTGGAACTGGCCACCGGCGGCATCAAGAACCTCACCACCGGCAGGATGTTCGAGGCCAAGCCCTACCCCGAGTTCATGCTCCAGCTCATCGAGGTGGGGGGGCTGGTGGAATATACAAGGAAGAAGATTCAAGCAAAATCTGGATAACCGCCATGGTTAGCGCGGCGAAAACGGCGGGAGGATCGGGACCGGTACCACAGGCGTCCCTGCCTGTGAGCGCTGGTCTTTGGTCACGGCGAGCTGGGACCCCACGAGGGGACACACCGAACCGCCCTGTGTGCACCGGAAATGCGGGACAGGAAAGGCTTGCGGTAAGGGGTTGACCGTGATACATGACGTAATTTCGGCCAGCTACAAAGGGGGATACAAGATCGAATTTGTATTTGACGACGGGAAAAGGGGTACGATTGACTTCTCAAGGTACCTGAAAAGGGGCGGTGTTTTTGAACGGTTCAAAGACCCGGATTTCTTCAAGAACTTCAAGGTAGACCGAGAGTTGGGAGTCATTGTTTGGCAAGGCGGCATAGACATCGCTCCGGAGACGCTGTATTCTGAGGCCACAGGCTCTCCTTTGCCGGAATGGGTGGAAGCCTGAGAACCCAATTTACCGGCAACTCCCAACGACACATGGTTGAACTATCGACGCCAGCGGTGGTCCAAACAGGCCGAAAAGCGCGACATGGATAGAGCTATCGTCAAGGGACTCCTCCTCGCCGTTCTCCTGGTCATCCTGCTGGCGGGAACGGCCAGGGTTGTGTATGCGGTAGTGGAAGCACAGAAACCTCTGGCTGCCGTCGTTGTAGTCATACCCGCCGCTGCCCCGACGATAAACGGGGATATCGATGCCAACGGCGTGGTAGACACTAACGATCTGAGATTGGCTGGAGCCAGTTTCGGCCAGAGGAATCCGGTCTATGCCCTTTCCGACGTGAATAGGGATGGCATCGTGGATATCCATGACCTGGTGCAAATTGGCATTAACTATGGCAAAAGAAATTAGTCCGCAGGAGGCAAATATGAAGTACCTGGTAAACAAGATAAGATGGCTTCAGGTGGCAATAGTAATTGCCGCGTCAATATTTCTGGTAAGCGGAATAGCTTATGCGGTGGTTTCGGTGGATAAACCGGTTCCTGGAACTGTTTCTGTAAACTTTCAGGCTAATCCGGAAGGCACCCTCGGTTTTTATTCCGATGCTGCCTGTACGGTTCCCCTGACGACATTGAATTTCGGCGAACTTAAGCCCGTGTAACCGGAATTGTCAGGGTATATATCAAGAACCTGACGGCGGGGACATATTTCAGATACTTCAGCATAACAGAAGATTTCCTGAAGGGCACTGGATCGATTTACCCTGAAGATTACTATTCGGTACCACCTCCCTATACGACGCGGTTGTTAAACCCAGGTGAGTCACATGGTTTTGACATTTTTCTTAAATTGGACTCTGACATAACCCCTGGTGCGTATAATTTCACTGTTACGGTAAACGCTCGGACATACTCATAGGCAGTTCAGGTGATGGAGACACCCCGGAGGATTAGTGATGATACGGCCAAAGGAAGAACGGGAAGAAATAGCCATCGGAAGGTTCCTGGAGTATTACAATAAAGCCAATGGCACATCATACGAGATAGAAAAATGCGAGTGGCTTGACCGGTTGCCTCGAAGGGGGCACGAGGGTCAGAGACCAACGCCCGATTGTCTTTGCAGAGACGGAGTCAATGGAACTGAGATGGTCATTGAACGTACCATGTTGACCGGTGAGCAGGACTTGAAACTAACCCAGGGCGCAGAGTCGTTCTTGGCCGACGTCAGAGATCAGCTAGCCTGCAAACTTCCAGGCGTGTTCCTTCTCCACGACTGGGGAGTCAATGCCATAACTTATACAACCAAGAACCGTGGGAAAAAGATCAACCAGCTTTGTGAGGCGGTTCTGGCAGCGGCGCCGATGCTGCCAGAAGGCGAAGAAGTCCAACTGGAAATCCCTTTCCCTGTGAAACTGAAGAAAGAGGAGCCCCATAAAGTAAAAACTGATTGTGCTCTCATCCCTTTTCCTCCTGATTGCAGTACGGATAAGAATCAACCTGACCAGCAACTTGTACGAGTCCTGGATGAAGGTAACAAGAAATTTGCGGCTTATTCCGGTGCCGAAACGGTGCTTCTCGCAAATATATGGGAAACGGGGCTTACGTACGAACTGTTCAAAAAGGAATGCTTCGAAAAGGTCACAATGGAGGAATACCCTGATATCAAGCACATTTACCTGTCCGGGGGTTCGCCGGATCCGTTGATCTACCATTTGTGGTCGAGATCTCGGGAGAAGTGCGACCCGTAGGAAGTGTTATGCTCCGCACTCGGTAAGACGATGGGCAACGAAACACCGTCTGCGGACGGTTTAGCGCTCAAACCTTTCAGAAAGCTCTAGAAGTCTAAGGAACAAACATGAATTTCAAGATTACCGTCCTTCCCGGCGATGGCGTCGGGCCGGAGGTGGTGGCGGAGGGGGTGCGGGTTTTGCAGGCGGTGGGGAAGAAATACGGCCACAGCTTTGATTTGAGCTATGATGACATCGGCGGCATCGCCATCGACAAGTACGGCGTGGCGGTGCGGTCTGAGACCATCGCGGCCTGTAAGAAGAGCCACGCGGTGCTGCTCGGGGCGGTGGGCGGACCGAAGTGGGACGACCCCCTGGCCAAGGTGAGGCCGGAGGACGGCCTGCTGGCTACCCGCAAAGGACTGGGGCTGTTCGCCAACCTTCGGCCGGTCAGGGTGTTGCCGATGCTGGAAGACGGCACCACGTTGAAGCCGGAGGTGGTCCACGGCGTCGACCTGATGGTGGTCAGGGAACTGACCGGCGGCCTCTATTTTGGCAAGCCGAAGAAGCGCTGGGAGACCAGCCAGGGATGGCGGGCGGTGGATACCATGGCCTATTCGGAAAAGGAGATCAACCGCATCCTGCGGGTGGGCTTCGAACTGGCCCGGGGACGGCGGAAGAAGCTGGCCTCCGTGGACAAGGCCAATGTCCTGGAAACATCGAGGCTGTGGCGGCAACTGGCCACGGCGATGGCGCCTCAGTACCCGGATGTCGAACTCCAGCATATCCTGGTGGACAACTGCGCCATGCGCCTGATCCAACAGCCGGCCACCCTGGACGTGGTGGTTACGGAAAATACCTTTGGCGATATTTTGACCGACGAGGCTTCGATGCTGGCCGGGTCCATGGGCATGCTGCCCTCGGCCAGCCTGGCGGCAGTCCCGGAGGCGGGCAAGCCCACCTTCGGCCTGTACGAGCCTATTCACGGCAGCGCTCCCAAACACACCGGGATGAATGACGTCAACCCCATCGCCACCATCCTCAGCGCCGGTTTCCTGCTGCGCTACTCCCTGGCCCTGCTGCCCGAGGCGGAAGCCGTGGAAAAAGCGGTCCAGGGCGTGCTGGAAGACGGCTACCGCACGTATGATATAATGCAAACGGGCAAGAAAAAGGTGGGGACGAGGGAAATGGGGGAGTTGATAGCGGCGAGGGTGTAGCGAGTAGCAAAGTAGCAAAGTAGCAAGTAGCGAGTAGCGAGTAGAGGGGACTTCCGAGTAGGGTGGGTTAAGGGGGGGGGCCTGGTGTGCGGGGGTGGCTGCCCGAACCCACCGGCAGCCTCAAGGGGCGAGTGACAGGTAACAACCGACAGGTGGCAGGTGGTCAGCGGGGCTGATAGATGAAAGCTGTTAGCTGTTAGCCTTTCCTGGGGATTGCTTCGTCCCGACGAAATCGGGACTCGCAATGACAGTCCATTTT
>JACQUA010000208.1 GCA_016210565.1 Chloroflexota bacterium | reverse complement strand
TTCCTACCCTTCCTACCCTTCCTACCCTTCCTACCCTTCCTACCCTTCCTACCCTTCCTACCCGCGCTACTCGCTACTCGCTACTTCCTCCCCGTACCCCTCCCCCGCCTTCTCCGCCACCAGGCTGAGCAGCCTGGCCGAGGCGCCCCTCGGCGCGTAGAGGCCCAGCTCCCATTCGCTGATGGTCTGCTGGCGGGTTCCCAGCTCCGCGGCCATTTCGCGCTGCGTCCAGCCCATCCGCCGCCGCAGCGCCCGGATGCGGTGG
Organism: Chloroflexota bacterium; assembly: GCA_016210565.1. GTDB lineage: Bacteria > Chloroflexota > Dehalococcoidia > JACQUA01 > JACQUA01 > JACQUA01. The sequence continues at coordinate 32,773 of JACQUA010000208.1, read as the reverse complement.
CGGTCCCAGGAGTTCTTCGAGTTCATTGAGTTCATTGAGTTCATTGAGTTCGTTGAGTTCTTTGAGTCCGCTGAATTCGCCGGGGAGGGGAACTCAATAACTCCATGAACTCAAGGAACCCAATAGCTCTTTGAATTCATTCTACACGGTAGCGTGTAAAAGTCAAGGGGAGTGCGCCGGGGCGGCGGCGTTGCTCGCGAGCGAGGAGAAGTTAGCAGTCGGCATGCCCGACTGCCAGTCCCGGACCAAAAATACAGCAAAAAGGCATCAAAACGAGGAGAAAACAGACAATAATAATGCAATACCGATCAGGCTGAGGCTGCTGTTGGGTTTCTGTCACGTCGGAAAGGGCCGCTGCCGGGGTTGGGCGCTCTTGCAGGCCGGACGCCATTACGTTAATATTGTAAGTTATTAGCAGTCTGCACCGGCGAGTGCTAAAATGCTGCCCAACTACGGGCACAGAATTATGATCACAAACAATGAAGGAGGTTCCTGACAATGGCGATTAAGGTACAGCCCCTCGCCGACCGGGTCGTCGTGAAACCGATGCCCAAAGAGGAAATGACCAAGAGCGGTATTTTCCTGCCGGATACCGCCAAGGAGAAGCCCCAGGAGGGGGAAGTGGTCGCCGCCGGCGCCGGCCGGGTCGATGAAGACGGGAAACGCATTCCCCTGGAGGTCAAAGTAGGCGATAAGGTCATCTATGCCAAGTACGCCGGCACCGAAATCAAGCTCGATGGGGAAGAGTACATCATCCTCCGGGAGAGCGACATTCTGGCCAAGAGGCCCTAGTTAAGAAACTGACCTGAAGGAGGTAATAATCAATGGCAAAGCAAATTGTTTACGCCGAAGAAGCCCGCCGGAAACTGAAGCGGGGCGTGGACGCCCTGGCCGAAGCGGTCAAGGTAACCCTGGGGCCGAAGGGCCGCAGCGTGGTCCTGGACAAGAAATTCGGCCCGCCGACGGTGATCAATGACGGCGTCACCATCGCCAAAGACATCGAGCTCCAGGACCCCTTTGAGAACATGGGCGCCCAGCTCGTCAAGGAAGCGGCCAGCAAGACCAACGACGTCGCCGGCGACGGCACCACCACGGCCACGGTCCTGGCCCAGGCCATCATCAACGAGGGCTTCAAGAACGTGGCCGCCGGGGCCAACCCCATGGCCCTGAAGCGGGGCATTGAACAGGGCACCGCCGCCCTGGTGGACGAGCTCAAGCGGATGGCCACCCCGGTCACCGACAAGAACCAGATCGCCCAGGTGGCTTCCATCTCCGCCGCCGACAAGGAGATTGGCAACCTCATCGCCGAGGTCATGGACAAGGTCGGCAAGGACGGCGTCATCACCGTCGAGGAGTCCAAGGGCATCAAGTTCGAGACCGAGTACGTCGAGGGGATGGAGTTCGACCGCGGCTACATCAGCCCCTATTTCGTCACCAACGCCGAGCGCATGGAGGCGGTCCTGGACGATCCCTACATCCTGATCACCGACAAGAAGATCTCGGCGGTTGCCGATATCCTGCCCGCCCTGGAAAAGATCCTCCAGATCTCCAAGAACCTGATGATTATCTCCGAGGACGTCGATGGCGAGGCCCTGGCCACCCTGGTGGTCAACAAGCTGCGGGGCACCATCAACTGCCTGGCGGTCAAGGCCCCTGGCTTCGGCGACCGCCGCAAGGCCATGCTCGATGACATTGCCATTCTGACCGGCGGCAAGGTCATCTCCGAAGAGGTCGGCCGCAAGCTGGACTCGGTCACCGTCAATGACCTGGGACGCGCCCGCCGCGTCACCTCCGACAAAGACAACACCACCATCATCGAGGGCAAGGGCTCGGAGGCCGATATCAAGGCCCGCATCAAGCAGATCAAGGCCCAGATCGATGAGACCACCTCCGATTTCGACCGCGAGAAGCTCCAGGAAAGGCTGGCCAAGCTGGCCGGCGGGGTGGCCGTCCTCAAGGTAGGCGCCGCCACCGAGGTCGAGCTCAAAGAGAAGAAACACCGCGTCGAGGACGCCCTTTCGGCCACCCGGGCCGCCGTGGAAGAAGGCATCCTGCCGGGAGGCGGCGTCGCCCTGCTGAACGCCGTTCATGTCCTGGACAAGGTAGCCTGCGACGGCGACGAGTGCACCGGCGTGGGCATCCTGAAGAAAGCGGTGGATGAACCCATCCGCTGGATCGCCATCAACGCGGGTAAGGAAGGCTACGTGGTGGTCGATGCCGTGAAAAAGGGACCGAAGGGCTGCGGCTATGACGCCGTGGCTGACGATTACGGCGACATGGTCAAGAAGGGCATCATCGATCCGGTCAAGGTCACCCGGGCCGCCCTGCAGAACGCTGCCAGCATCGCCGCTATGATCCTGACCACCGAGACCCTGGTCACGGACATCCCGGAGAAAGAAAAGGCCATGCCTCCGGCGATGCCGCCCGAGTACTAGGGGAAGTTGCTAGGAGCGAGTAGACAGTAGCCAGTAGCTGTCAGTCGCGACTGACGCCCGCACGGTGTACTGGCGTCGAACGGAAAGAAAGAGGCCCGGAGGCGCTTTGCGCCCCCGGGCCTTCCCGTTTAAACGGGTTGCAGATTACAGATTACAGATTACAGATTGCGGATTCCCTGCCCCCCGGCTGCCAACCGCCGACCGCCGACTGCTTGACTGCTCAGCTTGCTCCGACTACCGGCTACTCTCTACTCGCTACTCGCTACTGTCTACTGGCTACTCGAACCGCAGCAACTCCTGCAGGTTTGCTCCCTCCTTCACCGGCCCCACCACCGCCAGGTTCAGGTTCTCGGCCGTCAGGAGATTGCCGGCGACCCGCTGCAGGTCGGCGGTGGTGACCCCGTCCAGGATGGCCAGCAGCTCTTCAATGGTGCGGACCCGCCCCGTCAGCAGCTCCTGCCCCGCCAGCCATCCAGCCACCGCCCGGGAGTCCTCCAGCCGCAGGAGCATCCTGCCCTTGGTCATCTCCCGGGCCTTCGTCAGCTCTTCATCCGGCACCGGCTCCCTGAGGCGGCCCAGTTCCCGGAGGATGGCCGTGATGGTCCGGGGCAGTTGCTGCGGGTCCACCCCGGCGGAGACCGCCAGGGAGCCGGTGTCCTGGAAGTAGCTGATATAGCTATGGATATCGTAGGCCAGTCCCTGCTTCTCGCGGATTTCCTGGAACAGGCGGCTGCTCATGCCCTCTCCCAGCACCACGCTCAGGAGGTCGAGGGCGTAGCGGTCGGGATGGAGGAGGGGAATCCCCCTCAGGGCCAGGCAGAGGTGGGCCTGCTCCGTCTCTTTCCACTCCGTCCTGGCCCGCGGCGCCGTCTGGTTGTCGCTGGCGGGAGAATGGCGCAGGGGCGCGCCGGGCAGCCAGTCGCGGAACTGCTCGGCGATGGCGGCCACGGTCTCCCCGTGGTCCACCGCCCCCGCCACGCCCACCACGGCGGCGTTGGGCAGGTACTGGCGCCCCAGATAGCCCCGGAGCATCCCCTGGTTGATGTGCGAAACGGTCTCTTTGCTCCCCGCCACATCCCTTCCCAGGGGGTGGTCCGGCCAGAGGACTTCGTCGATGAGAAGGTCCACCCGGAAGGCCGGCGAGTCCCGGCTCATATTGATCTCTTCGGTGATTACCAGCCGCTCCTTTTCGATCTCCGCCGGTTCCAGCAGGGAGTGGCACACCATGTCGCTGATGACATCCAGGGCCAGCCGGAAGTGCGGACGGGCCACCTTGGCCCAGTAGACCGTCGCCTCTTTATCGGTGCCGCCGTTGAGCACGCCCCCCAGACCCTCGATGGCCTCGGAGATTGCCTTGGCGGTGGGCCGGCGCGGCGTCCCCTTGAAACAGAGGTGTTCCGCAAAATGGGAAAGCCCGGCTTCCTCCGGGCTTTCATAGCGGGAGCCCGCCGCGATGAACAGGACCAGGGACACGGAATGGGCGTGGGGCATGGTCGAGGTCACCACCCTCAGACCGTTGTCCAGGACTGTCTTTTGATACATTCGGTTCCTTCAAAGTGGTAAAATGGGGGATTCCTGATTCAGCTATTTTAGGTAATCGAGCCAACGCTGTCAAACAGGAAGTAGCCAGTAGCCAGTAGCCAGTAGTAAGTAGCGAGTAGTGGAATCGGCTGTCAGCTTTCCGCTATCGGCTGTCAGCTACTGTCTGCTTGTACTCGCTACTCGCTACTCGCTACTCGCTAGTTCTTTGGGATTTAGCCTTATGGAGATTGTTCCCGGGGTTCACTCCCTCCCTGCCGGCCCTGCGGCCTTCACCGGGGTGTACGCCCCCAACGCCTATCTGGTCGGCGGGGGGGGCTTCGCCCTGGTCGATACCGGGCTGAAAGACGCCGCGGTCCTGGAAGCCCGCCTGTCCTATTTACAGCGGGAGGGGGTGGCGGCGTTGAAATACATTCTGATAACCCATGCCCATCCGGACCACCTGGGGGGGGCCGCTTTCTTCCAGCGGGCCCTGGGCGGCGAGGTAATCGCCCACTGGTCGGAGGAGGAACGGCTCAGGTCAAGCCTGAGCGGGGGCCGTTGCCGCCTGGTGACGGGCGGCGACCGTTTGCCCCTGGGTGACGGCGTCCTGGAGGTCATCTATACCCCCGGCCACTGCCCCGGCCATCTCTGCTACCTCTGGCGAGGGAAGGGCGTGTTGTTTTCCGGCGACCACGTGCCGGGTCGCGGCACCACGGTGATCATTCCCCCCCGGGGTGACATGGGGTTGTACCTGGATTCCCTGCGGCGTTTGCTGCCCCTGGAGCTCAGGGCGGTCTGCCCCGGCCACGGCCCGCCCATCGCTCGGCCCGGGGAGAAGATAAGGGAGCTGGTGCAGCACCGCCTGGAAAGGGAGGCCCAGATCATCGCCGTCCTGGCCCGGGGAGGCGCCAGAACGGAAGACTTGGTCCGGGGCATCTATCCCGAGCTCGACCCGCGGCTGGAGGAGATGGCCCGGGGACAGGTCCTGGCCCACCTGATAAAGCTGAAGAACGAGGGGAAGGCGGAACGCCGGGGAGGGAGATGGGTTGGAAGGTTAGAAGGTTAGAAGGTTAGAAAGTTGGAAGGTTCATAAGGTTCGTAAGGTTTATAAGGTTCATAGAGTTCGCTGAGTCCCTTGAGTTATTGAGTTATTGAGTTCGCCGAAGGCCGATAGCCGACAGCTAACTGCAATTTGCAATCTGTAATCCCCCTTGGAGGAACCCATTGTCTGACAAGCTCATCCTTTTTCCTGAAACGGCCCGCATCGAGAGGGGGCACCTGTCCATCGGCGGGCGGGATGCGGCGGAGCTGTGCCGGGAGTTCGGTACGCCGCTCTACGTTTTCGATGAGGCCATGCTGCGGACCCAGTGCCGGGGATTCATCGGCGAGTTCCGGCAGCGTTACCCGGATACCCGGGTGGTCTATGCCTGCAAGGCCTTCATCAACCGGGCCCTGGCTGCGCTGCTGGCCGGTGAGGGCCTGGGCTTCGATGTGGTCTCGGGCGGGGAGCTCAGCATCGTCCTCGCCGCCGGCGCGGCCCCCGAGCGGATTTATTTCCATGGCAACAACAAGTCCCGGGAGGAGCTCGCCGCGGCCCTGGGACGGGGCGTGGGGCGGATCGTGGCCGATAATTTCCACGAACTGGCCCTGCTGGAAGAGCTGGCGGCGGGCCGGCGGCAGAAGGTCCTGCTGCGCCTGACGCCGGGCATCGATCCCCACACCCACAAGTTCACCACCACCGGCATCGTGGACAGCAAATTCGGCTTCTCCCTGGTTGACGGCCAGGCGGAGGAGGCGGTGAAGCTGGCCGGCCGCAGCCGGGCGGTGGAACTGGTCGGGCTGCATTTTCACCTGGGATCGCCCATCTTCGAGATGGAGCCCTACGAGAAGGCCATCCCGGTGGTACTGGACTTCGCCGCCGCCATGAAGGAGCGGCACGGCCTGGCGCTGCAGGAGCTGAGCATCGGCGGCGGTTTTGCCGTCAGCTATGTTCTCGACCGGCCAGCGCCACCCATCGCCGCCTACGCCGAAGCCATCGCCACGGCGGTCAGGGAGGCCTGCCGGCAGCGGCGCCTGGCCGGCCCGGCCCTGGTGATCGAGCCGGGGCGGTCGATCGTGGGGCGGGCCGGGGTCGCCCTCTACTCGGTGGGGGCCGTAAAAAGGATTCCCGGCGTCCGCACCTATGTCAGCGTTGACGGCGGCATGGCGGACAACATCCGCCCCGCCCTGTACGGGGCCAAATACGAAGTGCTGGTGGCCAACCGGGCCGGGGAGGAGGGCGGGGAGGTGGTCAGCATCGCCGGCAAGTTCTGCGAGTCGGGGGATATCCTGGTCCAGGATGTCAGGCTGCCGGCGCTGCGGGCCGGGGATATCCTGGCCCTCCCGGCTGCCGGCGCCTACTGCCTGTCCATGGCCAGCAACTACAACTCCTCGCTGAAGCCCCCGGTGGTGCTGGTGAAGGACGGCCAGGCCCGGCTCATCCGCCGCCGCGAAAGCTACGACGACCTGATGAGGTGCGATGAAGTATAATTGAGGAAGTAGCCAGTAGCCAGTAGTGAGTAGTCAGAAGTCAGAAGTCAGAAGCCGGGTAGCGGGCAGTAGGAAGAGTAGGAAGAGTAGGAAGAGTAGGAAGAGTAGGAAGAGTAGGAAGAGTAGGAAGAGTAGAAAGAGTAGGAAGAGTAGAAAGAGTAGGAAGAGTAGAAAGAGTAGGAAGAGTAGGAAGAGTAGGAAGAAGATAGGGGTAGCCGCACGCTGGGGGCGGCTACTTGTCGGCTGATATCTGATAGCTGTTGGCTGATAGCTGACAGCCGACGGCCGACGGCCGATAGCTGTTAGCGGGCCGGCGGTCCTTCTGGCTTCTGAATTCTCTTCCTTTGGAACTTGTTACTTGGAATTTGGAATTTGACCTGATATGTGGAACGTCATCGGCCACTCGAAGGCGGTAGCTTTGCTGGACCGGGCGCGGCGTGAGAACCGCCTGGCCCACGCCTATCTCCTGGTGGGGCCGGGGGGGGTGGGCAAGCGGACCATGGCCCTTAACCTGGCCCAGGCGCTTAACTGTACCGGGACGGAGTCACCCTGCGGCGGTTGCCGCTCCTGCCAGCGCATCAAGTCGGGAAAACACGCCGACGTGAGGATCCTTTCCCGGGAAGAACCCCGGTCCGAAGACGGCAGCCCGCGGAAAGAAATAGGCATCGATGCCGTCAAGCATCTCCAGAACGAGGCCAGCCTGCCTCCGTTCGAAGGCCGGCGCAAGGTGTTTGTCATCGACGGCGCGGACTACCTCTCGCCGGCGGCGGCCAACTGCCTCCTGAAGACCCTCGAAGAGCCGCCGGCGGGGGTGGTGATCCTCCTGCTGACGGCCCGCGAAGACCGTCTCCTGCCCACGGTGGTCTCCCGCTGCCAGCGGGTGGAATTGCTGCCCCTGCCGGCCGCCTTGCTGGAGTCGTTGCTGCGGGAGCGGGGTCTGTCGCCGGAACAGGCGAAGGTGCTGGCGCGTCTCTCCCGGGGCTGTCCGGGGTGGGCGCTGACCGCGGCGGCCAGCCCGCAGTTCCTGGAGCAACACGGCCGGCAACTCGACGAGCTGGCCGGCCTGGAACGGGCCGGCCTGGACAGGAGGTTCGCCCTGGCCGCCCGGATGGCTGGCGATTTCTCGAAACAGCGGGAGAAGGTGGAGGCGGCGCTGGAGCTGTGTCAGGGCTGGTGGCGGGATCTCCTGCTGGTCAAGGGTGGCCTCGTGGACTATGTGGCCAACGTGGACCGCCTGGAGCCCCTCCAGGCCGGGGCCGGAGCCTACACCGAGGCGGAGATCCGGGACGCCATAACGGCCCTCCGGGAGGCCCGGAGACAACTGGAATGGAACGCCAACCCCCGGCTGGTCCTGGAGGCGCTCATGCTGGCGATCCCCACCAGAAATTGAAACATCTGCTAACGAATGACGAAATTCGAATGACGAATAACCAAACGATTCTCAAATGTTCCAATGTTAAAACCAGATGCCTCTTTGGTCATTCGTCATTCGGACTTCGTCATTTCCGCTTTGATTGGTCATTCGTCATTCGGGCTTCGAATTTCCCCTGTTTGGCAAGACTTCATGATTTGAGGGAACACTATGCCGCAAGTTATCGGGGTCCGCTTCAAAAAGGCGGGCAAGATTTATTACTTCGACCCCGCGGGGTTGACCTTCCAGGAAGGGGACCGGGTGGTGGTGGAGACGGCCCGGGGGGTGGAGGTGGGCCTGGTGGCGAGCGCTCCCCGGGACGTGCCCGAGGAGGAGCTGGCCGAGCCCCTGAAACCCGTCCTGCGCAAGGCCGAGGAGTCGGACATGCAGAGGGTCTGCCAGCACCGGGCGCAGGAGACCGAGTCCATGGCGCTCTGCCGGCAGCACATCGACCGGCACCAGTTGCCCATGAAGCTCCTCTGTTGCGAGCACAATCTGGAAGGCAACCGGCTTACCTTCTATTTCAGCGCCGAGAAGAGGGTTGACTTCCGCGACCTGGTGCGGGAGCTGACCCAGGTCTTCAAGAAGAGGGTCGAGCTACGCCAGGTGGGACCGCGGGACGAGACCAAGCTGCTGGGGGGGTTGGGGCGGTGCGGGCGGGAGCTGTGCTGCGCCACCTACCTGTATGACTTCGATCCCATCTCCATAAGAATGGCCAAGGAGCAGGACCTGCCCCTGAACCCGATGAAGATCTCCGGGCTCTGCGGGCGTCTCCTGTGCTGCCTGGCCTACGAGGAGAAGCAGTACCGGGAGATGAAGGAGAAACTGCCGCCGCCGGGGCAGAAGGTGAACACGCCGGTGGGCGAGGCCAGCGTGGTCTGGGCCAACCCCCTTAAGGAAACGGTGGTGGTGGAACTGGAGAGTAAGGCCCTGGTGGAGTATCCCATGAGCCAGGTGACGGTGACGGCGCCCGCGGGGCGCTCCGCCCCGGGCCCCCGCAAGGGGGACCGGGGGGACAGACAGGGTCGCGGGGACAGGGGGCGCGCTAGGAAGAATGGTAGTGGAGGAGGAAATTCTTCCAGTTCTGGTGCCCCTTAAGATAGTGCCCCGGAACGTAGAGCCCGGAGGCGGGTGGGGTGTAGGGCTGGTGGAATAGCTTCATGCCGGCCTGGGCCGGCGTGCGGCCGGCCTTGCGGCGGTTGCAGGCCGGGCAGGCGCTGACCAGGTTCAACCAGTGGTGTTCGCCGCCCTGGTTGCGGGGTATCACGTGGTCGAGGGTCAGGTCCCGCGTCTGCTTCCCGCAGTACTGGCAGATGAAGTTGTCCCGGCTGAACACCTCCTGCCGCGTCATCTTGCGGTGGTAAGGGGGACGCCTCACCTGGTAGACCAGGCGGATGACCGAAGGCAGGGGGAAGGTGGTGTAGGCGGAGTAAACGTAGCCGGCGCCGTTCTCGATCACCTCGGCTTTGCCACGGAAGATCAGGACCACGGCGCGGCGCGCCTGGCAGACATTCAGAGGCTCATAGTTCTGGTTCAATACCAGGACGGGACTGTTTACCATATGCAGGACGAATTGTGAATTCTGGATTCTGAATTCCGGCTCGCTAACAGCTATCGGCTATCAGCTATCAGCTATCGGCTGTCGGCTGTCAGCTAACGGCTACTCGCTACTTGCTACTGTCTACTGGCTACTGGATTCTGGGTTCACTGAGGATATTCTACAAAAAACGCTGGGCAGTGGCAAGATTCGGAAGCTGGGTGGGGACCGGGATTCAACAGGCCCGCCCCGGGGCCGCAGGTTTGGAACGGCAGAGCGATGTCAATCTTTGCACATTGTCGACGAGTTCGAGATTATCCAGCACGTCAAGCAAATTGCCGGCGTCTCCCGCACTCAGACGGGAAAACGAGCTATTGTTTCTGAACTTTGCTCTCAGCTCTTCGTCAGTCAGGGGGTTCTGGGGAGTCCCCCTTTTCGCCGACGTCTCAGCGACAAATGTTCTTCCCCCGGCGGTCACTTCCACAATGACATCGAAGAAACCCGGGTGTACACCCAGGCGAACTTTCCGTTCGATGAGTTCGTCGGCCCTGGGGTGCAGCGATACGCTGACGCGCCTCATGAGCTTTGTTATCCTGGCGTCCTGATAGGTTTCCCGAAGCTGCCACGCCGGGCCCGGGTCCCTCCCGTGATAAGCCGCGGCCGCAAATATGTAGGCGTTGTTGAATTGAGTGTCGGCAAAAGAGCTGATCTCAACCCCCGCCCGGATTGGCATCAGTAAATGCGGGTCGCCTTGGACCGAGATGTGTTCGATATCATCAGGGCTTATTTCATTCTCCACGATAATCTTGTTGATGGCCTGTATCCCTGTCTGGTTCATGCCGCAGGCCGGGTAGGCCTTAAACGACATTTTGTCGGTGTGCCACACCTGGCCCAATCCGCTGGTGATGATTTCGGGTTTGAAGACGGGCGACCCAAAGATCTTCCAGAATCCCCATTCCCCGTCGAGGATGGTGGTGTCCCCGGTGAATCCCTTTTCCGCAGCCAGCGCCGCCATCATGGCCAGTTGGGCGATCCAGCCCGACCAAGCATTGAATTTGGTCATGATCGCCGGACCGCCCGTGTGCTCCCATTTCATGGTTGCCGGAACGGTAGTGCTGGCGCCGGCAATACCGAAGGCATTGGCCATTTGGTCGCCGCTCAGGCCAAGGATCTTACCGGCCGCCGCTGCCGCTCCGAAAATGGTGCTGCTGTAGGAAAACCTTGGAGGCTCTTCGTAATACGGTGGCTCGTTCCTGGGTATTCGATATCCAGCCAGGGCGCCTCCCACCCTGCCTCCAACCTCAAGTCCCAGGGCAATCGCGGTTATCAAATCCTTGCCGGAGGCGTTGACCCGCTCGGCGCCGGCCAGGGCGGCGGGAATGAGGAACGGGCAAACGTGGGGCACCAGGGGCCCGACCGGTTCGAAATCCAGGGCGTTGATCAATTCGCCATTGGCAAAGGCGGCGAGGGTATACGAAGCCTGTTCTCCCCCGATTATGCTGGCCTGGGGTTTGCCGTCCAGGTCTTTGACGAGTTCCAGCGCGATCCTGGCCCTGTCCAGCGGGTAGGACCCCAGGGCGCATCCCACCGCGTCAAGGAGGACCAGTTTGACCTTGCTTATGACCGGGGCGGGCAGGTGCTCGAACCTGGTGCGCTCCACAAGATCGACCAGCTCCCGGGTGAGTCCTTTCATTGTTTCTCCGCGCCGAGGAACTTAAGTCTTATGGCGCCGTTCGGGCAGGTGATGACACATAGACCACAGCCGTCGCAGGCTTCCGCCGCGACTTTGGCGGTCCCGTTCTCCCGGGTCATGGCGACGCAGATATGATCGGTGCAGATGCCGCTTCCCCGGCATCTGGCAGGGTCAACCTCGGCGACCACTTTATCCGGATAAAGTTCAACGGTGTCGGCAGGCTTGATGTATTTGACTCCGAGTCCGACTAACTGGTCGATGCGGTCATAGCCCTGCTCGTCCATAAATCTTTCCAGGAATTCGGTGGCCTCCCTGAGCAGGGTCCTGCCTCGCAGGAGGAAGCCGGTGCAAAACTCCACCAGGCCGGCGCCGAGCATCATGACCTCGATGGCATTCTGCGGCGTCATCAGGCCGCCGCTGGCGGCGATTTCGACGCCCGGGGCAAATCTGGCTAGACCTGCCACGTTCTTGTAGCAGGCCATCCGCAGCCAGGGGCCGGCCCCGGCGACAAAGGGATTCCCGTCCACATAGGGCCAGCCGGGCCGGCCTCGATTATAGATATCCGGGGGAGCAATGGTAGGGCCAAAGTTGAGGATTTCGATGTAGCTGGCGCCGGCGTCCCTGAGATTCCTGGCCAGTCCCACCACGCGGGGGAAACCTGTTTCCGGGGTCAGTTTGACGCCGACAGGGGTTTTTACGGCCTTGATTACGGCGACGGCTATTCGCTCCACCAGGTCAAGGTGGTCTCCCACCAGCGCGCCGCACATCATCAGAGGAAACTTCTTTTCCAGATGGTAGTCCACCGCTCCTTCTACAGAGGGCATTAACCCGCAGCCAACATTGATTTCGATCAGGTCTACCCCCAGTTCCTCGACTTTCTTGGCTGAGGCTACGGCGCTCTCCGGGATGTCTCCGAGGGGAGAAACAGAAGCGATAACGGGTACGTCGTCAGGAAGGCGTGCTTTCAGGATTTCCAGCATCTTCCTGCCCTTGTCGAAAGTCTCCAACCGCCTCTCCCCGCTCACCACGCCCGTCATCCCCAGGCGATATACGCCCTCAACGCCATACCCCGGGGTCTCTATTCTGAGCCATCGAGCGCCGTCGGGTCGGGGGGGGAAAGCCCTGGGTTCTGCTTTCGATGCCAGGGCGGCAATCATTTGTGGGGAAGCGTAGTTGAAACCAGGTATGTATACATATCCGGCGCCGGCCTCGACGTGTTTCAGGAGGACGCCGGCGTGGACCTCAGGTGTGATGGCTGACCGCTTACCCGCGGGCATGCTTATCGGCGCCACGCCCAGGGGGGAACGCATCCTTACCCCGGCGAAGGTCGTGTTCAGTTTGGGGCTTACTTTCTGTGCCATTTTTGTTCTCCTTTGGGACCCGTGGTGAACATATGCCCCTTCGGTCAATTCGTTTGTATTAGTGTGCCGGCCGACACTTCAGTGACATCTGCGGGATAGACAGTCATTTGCCGTAAGCCGAAAAGACCTGCTTGGCCACCTCCACCATGTCGCCTCTGAATTTGATGGATTCCTCCGTGTCGATGTAGTAGTTTTCATCTGGTTTGAGCAGCAAAATCGGATCGATGCCTTCCACTACTACGTCCGATCTGAGAACGGGGGTGGCGCTGCTTCTGCTGAAAATAGTCTGGCCTTCCTTGCTCAGAAGCCAGTTGACGAAGACGGTAGCTCCATTGGGATGGGCGAAGGACCTGGGAACGCCCAGAACGTCGGTGGAGTGGGAGACAAAGACGCTCTCCTTGAGCTGGACCTGGGCTATGGGCGCTCCGAGCTTCATAAAACCGGCTACCTCGCTTATCATTACGCCAAGACCGATGGGATATTTCCCCCGGGCCACTGATTCAACCTGGAGACGGTAGTCCCGCATCACCACTCCTTCCTGAAGCTGTATCAATTGTTTGAAGAATTCTTTGGCCTCTTCCAGATTCCAGGTTTTGACCAGGTGGGTAAAAAAGGCGTTCCCGGTGCCGGTTAAGGTGGGGTCGCCCAGACTGATCTTACCCTTGTACTGGGGCTTCAGCAGGTCCTTATAGGATGTCAGTTCACCCTCCCGGATGAGATCCTTATTATAAGTGATGAACCGGTTTGGGGTAATGGTCATCGGGATGGAGCTTTTTTCGTTATCCGAAAAGGGGATTTTCCCTCCACGCCAGGCGTTAGGATTCAGGACCTCGGGCAGTATCAACAGTGGCTCGACGCTGGCCAGGAGGCCCGCCGGCTTCATTATGGTGATCAGTGACGGTCCCCCTGCCCCAAAGGCGTCGGCGAGGTACAGGCCGGCTCTCTGTTCCGCCTGGACCTTGGTAATGACTTCGGCGCCGCGACCGAAGGGAACAAACTCCAGGTCGATTCCATATTTATCCTTGAAGCCCCGGATCAGGGCTGCCCTTACGTCAGGACCCCAGAGGGCATAGACCCGGACCACGCCTTCTTTCCTGGCGGCTGCCAGTACTTCTTCCCATTTTCCCGACCCGGCGGAAGCGGCAGGAGCTGCACCTGTTGCCGCAGGGTTTAGTTGAGGCGATGGCGTGGCCACGTTTCCCGATGTGCAGGCAACCAGCACTGAGAAGAACAGGGCGACGATGCCGATAAGATACTGTCCCATTATTCTTGACCTCCTGAAACGGATTCTAAGTATGAGTCAACTAATAGCTATCCCAACTCCTGATAACAAGCTGCCCAAGAAATGGAACCATCCCGATACATCGGGAGACACGAATGAACACGAAATGATTTGCAACGAATTTGGAAGCTCACGATGAATGGGGCTGGGGCTTAATGGGAAAAGCATTTTCGTGTCTATTCGTGTTTATTCGTGGCTCAAATCCGGTGCCCCGACATGGACCTGTGACAGCGTGAACACACACTTTGGCACAGTTATTTGCCGAGGGCCCCTATGTTACCTTCGAGTCCTAGCCGGGCCAGTTCCTGGCGGGTGGGGACGCCCGATACCCTGTCCCAACCTCGCAGATCATAATATTCATCAAGCAGTCGCTCGATTCTTTCTCGCGACAACAAGGCCCCTTTGGCAGGGCCTTCCGGGAGCGGCTCCGTATAGAATCTTTCAGGCCAGCGGTCGTCCTTTCTGGTCAGACCCTGCCTGACGCTGTAGGCCTTAAACAAAGTGAAGATTTGTTCCCCGGACTTCATTATATCCTGCGGTGTGGTGTCCCATCCGGTGAAAGCCGAAAATAGCCCTGAAAGGTGAGTTGGGCCCAGGGCGACCACGAAGCCTACCGGAAAGAAGCAGATCCCCAGGCTGTTGACGGGCGCGTACAGGTCTTCAAACCACTTGCAGAGCGCCGGTTTTCCTTCCCAGCTCTCTGAAATCTCCTGGGGAGGCACACCATCGTATATTCCCGCCTTAGCGTCTTCAAACATGTCGAATTTATCGCCCCCCATTCTATTACCGGTCCCGGAGCGATGCCTCTGTTGACCTTGAGACCGCTGTACTTCCCTTCCTTCAGTTCTACCAAATTGAAGCATGATATGGGACAGGCATGACAGGTTGCCTCCTGCCGGACGACATATCTTCTGGCAACCTCCACCCCTCTGGTCTCGATGAATTGGGATAAGACCCCGGTTTGGTAGTTCCTGGCCGGCAGGCAGCCACGCTCCAGATACTCCTTCCTCGCATCGACCGGGCCGCCGGGCATTCTATCAGCCATCTTGGCATCCAATATGCGCTGTCTGGCTTCTCTGGTCGCTTCTCTAGATTCCTCGGGCCTGGCGGTCTCTACCGTTCCGGTTCCCCGGAGGGCTATGGCTTTCAATCGCTTGGCGCCCATGACCGCGCCGGCGCCGCCTCTGCCGGCAACGTGATGGTAGTCGTTGACCGGGCAGGCATATCTAACCAGGTTCTCTCCGGCCGGCCCGATGCACAGCACTGAAATCTTCGATGGTGACGACGGGCACAACTCGTGCTGGAGGATCTCGGACGTTTCCTGCGTGTCCTTTCCCCACAGGTGACTGGCATCCCTCAACTCGACTGCCGCGTCGTCAATCCACAGGTACACGGGCTTTTCCGAACTATTCCTGGTCACAATGAGGTCGAAGCCGGCGTGCTTCAGTCGGGCGCCCCAGAGTCCTCCGGTGTTACCCGTGCTGGTGCTTCCGGTCAGCGGCGATTTGGTGGTTATTTCAGTCCTGCCCGCGCAAGGGGCGCCCGTACCGGTCAGGGCGCCGTTGGCGAAAATCACCACGTTTTTGGGGCCAAGGGGGTCCAGTTCAGGTCTGGTGTCCTGGTAAAGGATCCGGCAGCCGAACCCCATGCCGCCGATATAGGCACGGGCGAACTCCGCGGCGATTTCCCTCTGGCGGATCTCTCGCGTCGATAAATCTACTTCCAGTATCTTTCCATATCCATGAACCGCCACGGAATGCCTCCCAAAACCGAGAAAACCTTAGCCCCGGGCAACATACTTATTCCGCTATCTTTGGTTGGAGAAACGCGGGTTGCCACCTGTTCTTCTCATGTAGTCCTGGAACGTGCCTGCCATTGCCCCTCGCGCTTCACTTTCCTTGACCGTCTGGCCGGAGAGGTCACAGTTTCAGTTCGAGGCCCTTGTTTTATACCGCAGTTGACCGGACTTGTCAAGCCGTTTTGTGGTGGTCGCTGGAGTTTCACCATAAGCGAGGCGGTTGCAGTGCGGAGGGGAGGGGACCAAGAGGATTTGCGATTTTTTGAGGATGCAGGTGGCATGGCGCTTAGTGAAGGGCTGCGTTGAAAGTGGGTGAGCAGGGGCTGGGTGGGAAGAAAGATTAACTTTGATGGACTGGGGAGGGGCTGAAATCAAACAGGCAACAGTATCCCCTTGGACGAGAAGTGGTCTCCGTCAAGGCTTGTCGGGCTGGTAACCATGAAAGCACTTGGGGGGATTGCCTGAAAGATAGGCGAATTCTTCGACATCGAAGATTCCGTATTCCGTCTCGGTATATACCACCGGGACCCAGGCAGCGCCGCCCAGGTGTTCGGCCCGCAGCCGGCGAATACCCCGGTCGGCTAACTCCCGTTCCCGGGTGGTCTTGTAAGCACAGGCCACGTTAAGCATGGTCAGGGTCAGATAGATAATAGATATGGGATAGGCAGGCCGGGTGCTCCTTGCGGGGGAACTTCTCCACATACCAGCCCTGTTTGAGATCCCGGTGGAGCTCGTTCTCCATCTCTGCCCGCTTCCGGTAAAGCTCCACTATCTTGAGCGGATGGTCCACTGGTAATGTGGTGAGCAGGACTACCTGATCTTTCAGGGGGACTTCCTTTCTCTTCCAGCGGGTTACCACCACCGCATTCAGGGTGGGTTTGGGGCCGCGACGCCTGACGCCCTTTGGTGGTTGATAGGCCTCGTAGGTGGTCAGTCCCTTCACACCGACGGCCCGGATTTCCCCGTCATCTTCGACGAGGCACCCCTCCAGTAGGGCCAGGCTGCGGGCGTCCTCGGTGATGCACATGGTGCTGTCGGCCGGGGCAATAAAGTCCACGTGTTCCCCGTGCTTCAGCTCCCAGAGGACATTCCCCACGCAGTAGGCGCCGTCGATCAATAGTATCTCCCCGGCGATGGGTGACAGTCTTACTCAAAGGGATAGCCTTCCTCTCTGGTCTCTCCCAGGGCTTCCCAGAGCTGGTCCAGTTCCTTGTGGATAGCCCGCCAGCGCCTGAGCGCCTGCCGGAACTGCTTATAGGCCAGGGCCTCCCGCCGGGCCCGCTCGTGATCGGCGGCGCGGATGAACTGGTGGCGGGCGGTCCCTCCCACCAACCGGTTCAGATAGAGAGAAGGCGGGTGAGGCTCTCCCCGCGTACACTTGCAGCCGGGCTTGCCACAGAACTTGGGCCGCCCCTCCAGCAGATATCCCCGCAGCAGGGGCGCCCGCCCGAGAAGAATCTTCTCCAGGCCCGGTCGCTCGGCGATGAGCCGGGACGCTTCCCGACGTAGCCGGCTGGTTTCGTCCAGGTCTATCGGAACACTCCTATAGTATATATAGTGTTCTGATAATACAAGAACAAAAGAAAACCCCTGTCAAGGGGTTTGGCAAATATTTTTTAGGAAACTTAATTCAGATTCAGATCAGGGCCGTTTTCCTTATGGTGAAATTCCAGGTCGTCGTGTGGTGGTTGTCATCGTGGTGATTTGTGTCTATGGTGATTGACTCACATACTGGCAAGGTGGTAGCATATGCCCGGGGAAATTGCCGGCGGTTGTCGTAGGTAGCCCATTCTGGACACGAGAAGGAGTAGTCATGCCCAGATTCAGCGCTAATTTGACCTGGATGTTCAATGAGGTTGATTTTCTAAAACGTTTTGAAAGGGTGGCCAGGGCTGGTTTCAAGGGAGTGGAGTATATGTTTCCCTATGAATATGAAAAGTACCAGCTAAGGGAGTTGCTCGACAGGTATGGCCTCGAGCAGGCAGTACTCAACCTGCCCGCGGGGAACTGGGAGGCCGGGGAGCGGGGTATCGCTTGCTTGCCCGGGCGAGAGAAGGAATTCCAGGAGGGCGTGATCCAAGCTGTTGACTATGCCCAAGCCTTGAGATGTCATCGCATGAATTGTCTTGTTGGCATCATGCCCAGTGGAGTGCCAGCGAGAAGGGTGCGGCAGACGGCAGTGAAGAATCTCAGATTTGCCGCCACCGCCTTGCAAAAAGAGGGCATCCGCTTGCTGGTCGAGGCCCTCAATGACCAGGATGTCCCCGGATTCTACCTGGTGCACACTCAAGAGGTGATGGACTTGATAAAAGAGGTCAAACACCCCAACACTTGGCTTCAATACGATATCTATCACATGCAAGTCATGGAAGGCAACCTAACGAAAACCATAAGAGATAACGTGGGGCGTATTGCCCATATGCAGCTCGGGGATGTTCCGGGACGGCATGAACCGGGGACGGGCGAAATCAACTTTACTAATCTGTTCCGCTTCATCGATGACTCAGGATACGATGGTTGGATTGGCTGTGAATACAAGCCTGCCGGCACAACCGAAGATGGGCTTCGCTGGGTCAAACCTTACTTCAAAGAAGGAAAAAAGTAATGGCAAAACTTGGATTCATCGGGCTGGGGATCATGGGCAAGCCGATGGCTGGTCATCTGTTAGCTGCCGGTCACACAGTTCACGCTTTTGATCTCAATCCTGCGCCGGTTCGGGAACTGACTTCGAGGGGTGCGGTGGTCTGTAAGAGCAACAAGGAAGTAGCCCAGAAATCGGAGATAGTCTTCATTATGGTGCCGGACACACCTGACGTCGAAGCTGTCCTATTCGGTAAAGATGCAGTGTCTGAGGGCGTTAAGACAGGCTCTGTCGTGGTGGATATGAGCTCCATCTCCCCGGTCGCCACAAAAGAGTTTGCTAGAAAGCTTGCTGCAATGGGTGTAAATGTGCTTGATGCCCCGGTCTCCGGCGGCGAAGTAGGCGCTGTAAATGGCACCCTTTCAATTATGGTGGGCGGCAAGCCGGAAGTGTTTGAGGAGGTCAAGCCCTATTTCCAGATTATGGGCAAGAATATCGTGCATATTGGTGATAATGGGGACGGCCAGACTTGCAAGGTAGCCAACCAAATTGTGGTGGCGCTGACCATTGAAGCCGTTGGCGAAGCTCTCTTATTCGCCTCAAAGGCGGGGGCTGACCCGAAGAAGGTCAGGGAAGCGCTCCTTGGCGGCTTCGCCCAGAGCCGCATCCTGGAGTTACAAGGAGAGCGCATGATTCGGCGCAACTTTGGCCCCGGTTTTCGTGTCCGGCTGCATCAAAAGGACCTGAACCTGGCCCTGGAAGGAGCGCGCTCTCTGGGACTGAGTTTGCCTAACACTGCCATAGCCGCTCAATTGCTGAACGCGGTGGCGGTGCAGGGCGGCAGCGACCTGGACCATTCAGCCCTGGTGCTGGCCCTTGAGGGACTGGCCAACCACAAGATTGGTGCATAGGGGGCGGCAAGCTAACAAATGTAATCGGGGGAAGCAAAGCTTGCCCTGATCTTGTTCCCAGTGCCCTAAGGCAAAGCCAATCCTTAACAACTCCGTGTGCGGCATGCCTGCTTAGAGCCCGGTGTCTACCGGGCTGTCTGTTCCAGTGGGAATCAGGGTCTTATGATTATCAAGAATATGCAGGAGTTGGCTACCACTGAACTAAGGAAGGACGTTCTAAGCCTTATTGAAGCCGGCGTCGAACGGGTCCTTCCGTCAACCATCATGAAGTCTGTGGTGAAGTATGACCTGACTGGTCGGATTCTGACGGTGGGCGATTATGCCTATCCTCTCTCCAGGGGGAGGGTCTTTGTTATTGGCGGCGGCAAAGCCGCTGGTATTATGGCGGAGACCCTGGAGCGTATCGTAACGCCGGCTAATATCACCGCCGGCATTGTGGCCTGCAAGAGCAGCGACTACAAGACGAGCAAAATAACGGTAGTTGAAGCCGGGCATCCGGTGCCGGACCAGAGGGGACTTGATGGCGTGAATAAGATGCTGGCTCTCAGGGAACGTTATTCCATCAACGGGAATGATTTGGTAATATGCCTGATTTCAGGCGGGAGTTCTGCTTTGATGCCTTGCCCTGTGGATGGCGTGAGACTGGAGGATAAACAGGGAATAACACGGCTCTTGTTGGGCTCTGGAGCCAGTATACATGAAATCAATGTAGTAAGGAAACACCTCTCTAAGACAAAGGGGGGCGGGCTCGGCCATTCTTATTCACCTGCTGCCGTTGTTTCCCTTATACTGTCTGATGTAATTGGCAACGATTTGGATGTCATCGCCTCCGGCCAGACGTGCCCCGACCCCTCAACCTTTTCAGACGCATACCGGGTTCTGGAGGAATACGATCTGTTGTCGAGGGCGCCAAAGGGCATAATAGACTTCCTAGCAAGAGGTTGCCAGGGCCAGGTGGAAGAAACTCCCAAGAGTACGGGTAATTGCATAAACCATATCATGGGCGATAACACGCTAGCTTTGCAGGCCATGTTCCAAAAGGCAAAGGAGTTGGGTCTTGGTCCATACATCGTTACTGCCGGGCAAAAAGGGGATACGGCTACTATGGCCCGCCTCAGGGCAGCGGAGATCCTGAGCCACAAATACACCGGCTATGACGTGGTTCTTATCGGTGGGGAGACCACCTCCGTATTGCCCAAAGTTGCAGGTAAAGGTGGCAGGAACCAGCATTACGCAGCGGTATCGATGCTGGCGATGAAGAGACATACCGGGGAATGGGTCAGTGCCAGCATCGGGACAGATGGTTCCGATTTCCTGCCGGATGTGGCTGGCGCAATAGTCGATAGTGGTTCACTGGCAAGGGCGAAAGCCAGGGGCATAGACGTGGAATCCTATGTTAGGCAGTACGATAGCAACACGCTACTCAATAGGATCGGTGAGTCTCTGATAGTAACCGGCAACACTGGAACCAACGTTGGCGACCTGATAGTGTACGCCTTCAGAAACATGGTTGAGCTGCCGGAGACACCATCTTCATCCGGCATGGCGCTCAGGTGACCAGCAGTGGAGGATTGTTACGAGGATGCGGTCCCAAGTCGCTCCCACTGATTTCGGCTGCCACATCATCCGCTGCAGCGGTTGAAGATCCCGTGCCTTCGAGATCCCTTCCAGGGTGCTACTACCTTGACGCCTTCAGTGGGAAGGGCCAAGGCTATTCCCGGCCAGCGCGCCTGCCTGTCCCGGTTGCGGCTTCTCCTTCCTTTTCGTCTCTGAGGTGTTCCATTTGCAGGTAGCAAGGTTTCCCTTTGCCTCGGCTTCGAACACGCTTAGCACTTATCCCGACAAGGCTAACCACCGCAAGCTTGGACTACCATGAACGGGGAACTCAATTGAGGGCGAGGCGGGGATGGTTCGTTGCCGCTAGCTGGGCTACCGGGCTATCCAGCGAGGCCAGACGGCGTTGTTATTAAGATGCAAGACTTTGGCAGGGCCCCCGGACTTCCGTCTGCCGGAAACCGGGACAACAGGGCCATGACCGGTTGCACGGTGGGTATGGTTCCCCGGACATTCCAAAGTGCTTTTGGGGAGCCTCTGGGTGGGACCGGGCTGCCTCGGTGATGAGTTTCACAAAAATTCATCGTCCAACCCCTTGAAAAGTCGGTAAGGAATGATAGAATGCACATTATATTCAGATACGGTAAAATAGTAACGTACGGCTTGTCTGGACAAGCGACCAGCGTGGCAGACCCGCACCCCCCTGGGGGTGTTGAAACACGGATTCCCGCTCCCCGCCTTCGCAGGGATAGGCTTCGCGGGAATGACAGTTGGCAACCGGGGCTGGGTCAAGGTCAAAGGCGCCCGGCGGCCATTATGGCCGGTGTCTTTGTTCGACCTGGTCCGTGGTTCAGTAAATTAGAAATAGAAGACCCAGAGAGGTGAATTCCCATGGAGGATAAAGCTTATATCAAAAGGCAGCGGGAGAAGGAAGCCATAAACCTGGCAATGGAGAGCCGGTGGGGGGAGGCGGTGACGGTGAACAAGGAAATGCTGGAAAGTTTCCCGAATGATACCGATGCTCTTAACCGGCTGGGTAGGGCTTTAATGGAACTGGGCGAGTATGAACAGGCCAGGGAGGTCTATAGCAGGACGCTCGCCATCGAGGCAGATAATACCATCGCCCGGAAGAACATCGACAAGCTCACCCAGCTAATAGGCTCCGGCAAGACCCGGGAGCAGGGGGCGGCGCATAGGGTGGCGCCACAGCTTTTCATTGAAGAGACCGGCAAGACCGGTGTCGTGGCGTTGAAGAAGCTGGCCGCCAAGGACGTTCTGGCCAGATTCACTCCCGGCGAGCAGGCGATCCTGGCCCCGAAAGGGCCGCACCTTCTGGTTGTGGGGCCCTCCGGGGAGTATCTCGGGGAGGTGTCGCTCGAACATTCCCAGCGGCTCATAAAGATGATCGAAGGCGGCAACAAGTACGAAGCCGCCATAGCCAGCATGGATGGTGGTGTCAGGGTGATTATCAAAGAGGTGTACCAGCATCCGTCGCAAAGGGGCCGTCTGTCATTCCCGGTCAAGGCCGGCGAAGGATTGAGAGCGTATGTCAAGGACAGCCTTCTCCGCTACGAACTCGAGGAGGAAGATGAGTTCATGAGCGATGAAGGCGAATACCCTGCAGAAGAGGGGGCTGGGGAGAAAGAATCGGAGATGCTCGGGGAAGGGGTAAGCATTATCGAAGGGGATGTCCTCAAGGCGCTGGAAGAGGAAAAAGAAGAAAAAGACGAGAATATGGAAAGCTAAACTGATATGGTGACCGAAGCAGGAACAATCAAGCCCATTAACATAGAGGAGGAGATGAAAAACTCCTACCTCGACTACGCCATGAGCGTCATCGTCTCGCGGGCGCTGCCGGATGTCAGAGACGGGCTGAAGCCTGTCCAGCGTCGCATTCTGTACGCCATGGACCAGATGGGAATAAGGCATAATACCGCCTACAAGAAGAGCGCCCGTATCGTGGGCGAGGTGCTGGGCAAATACCATCCCCACGGTGATGCGGCTGTTTACGAGGCCATGGTGCGGATGGCCCAGCCCTTCTCGTTGAGATACACGCTGATAGATGGGCAGGGGAACTTCGGCAGCGTCGACAACGACCCTCCGGCGGCCATGCGGTATACCGAAGCGCGTCTCTCCGAGGTGGCGGAAGAGATGATGGTGGACATCGAGAAAGAGACGGTCGAGTTTGTTCCGAACTTCGACGGCAGTCTGGCCGAGCCTTCGGTGCTGCCCTCAAAAATCCCTAACTTGCTCCTCAACGGTAGCTCTGGAATTGCCGTGGGCATGGCCACGAATATCCCGCCTCATAATCTGAGTGAGGTTTGCGAGGGCCTGATTTACCTGATCGACAATCCCGGCGCCGCGGTGGAGGAGTTGAATACCATCATCAAGGGCCCCGATTTTCCCACCGCGGGGATGATAATGGGCGCCGAGGGGATCAAGAGCGCCTATGCCACCGGCCACGGCCGGATCGTGATCCGGGGCCGGTCCGAGATAGAGGAAATCGCCCGGGGTTCTCGCGAGCAGATTGTCATTACCGAGCTTCCTTTCCAGATTAACAAGGCCGCCCTGGTGGAGAGGATCGCGGACCTGGTGAAAGAGAAGCGGCTGGAGGGCATCAGCGAGATCCGCGATGAGTCAGACCGGAAAGGGATCAGGCTCGTCATCGAGCTCAAGAGGGACACCCAACCGCAAAAGGTCTTGAACAACCTGTACAAGCACACGGCTCTCCAGACCGCCTTTGCCGTAAATATGCTGGCCCTGGTTGATGGCCAGCCGAGAATCATCAGCCTGAAGGAAGCCCTGCAATATTACATTGACTTCAGGCGGGTTATTATTGAACGCCGGTCGCAGTTCGACCTGAAGAAAGCCAGAGCCCGCGCGCATATCCTGGAGGGCCTGCGCATTGCCCTGGACTACCTGGACCAGGTCATCCAGACAATCCGCAAGGCGGATAGCGCCGAGTCGGCCAGGGGCGACCTGATGAAGAAGTTCAACCTGTCGCAGGAGCAAGCCCAGGCGATCCTGGATATGCAACTGCGCCGCCTGGCAGCCCTGGAAAGGCAGAAGATACTGGACGAATACACCGAAGTGCTGCGGACCATATCGTACCTGGAAGACCTCCTGGCGAACCCGCGGAAGGTCCTGTTCCTCATCAAGGAAGAAGTGGGGCAGATCAAGCAGAAATACGGGGACAACAGGCGCACCGAGATCGTAATGCAGGAGGCGGAGGTCCTCAAGGACGAAGACCTTATCCCGCATCAAAACATTGTGATAACCATCAGCAACAAGGGGTATATCAAGAGGGTGCCGGTCGATGTCTACAAGTCCCAACGGCGCGGGGGGAAGGGCATCATCGGGCACGTGATCAGGGAAGCCGATGGCGTCAGACACCTCCTGGTCGCTGATACTCACGACGACATTCTGTTCTTTACCAACCGGGGGAAGGTGTACCGTGTCAAGGGATATGATATTCCTTCGGACAGCTCCCGGATGGGCAAAGGGATTTCCCTGGCCAATCTGATCCAGATAGATCCGAAAGAGCAGGTCACGGCGGTGGTCCCCGTCTCCAATTTCGAAGCGGAGCTGTTCATGATTCTGGCCACCGGCAAGGGGGAAGTTAAAAAGACGCCCCTGCGAAACTTTGCTTCGGTGCGGACCAACGGGATCATCGCCATGGACCTTGAGACTGGAGATGAGCTGGTGGCCGCCCGGCTGGCCGGAGATGACGATGAGTTGATCATCGTGAATGAAAACGGACGGGCAATCCGGTTCAGTGTGTCCGGGCTCAGGGTGGCGTCAAGAACCAGCGGCGGGGTGCGGGGAATGAAACTGGTTCCCGGCGATGCCCTGGTTGGTATGGACCTGGGCCAGCCCGATAGCTATTTGCTGGTCATGACCGTTAATGGTTTTGGTAAGATGAGTCCCTTGCGGCTCTATCCCCTGCACCGGAGAGGCGGGTCCGGCATCGGCACACTGAGGGTCAAGCCTGACACCGGGAAGATCGTTACGGCCCGGGTGGTGAATCCGAGCCAGGAACTGCTGATAATGTCGGCGGAAGGTATCGTGATCAGGACGCCCGCCAAAGAAGTCCCGATCAAGAACCGGAATACCCTTGGAGTGCATATCATGCGCCTGGACCCCGGAGATAAGGTCGTTTCTCTGGCTATCCTGGAACACCCGGAAGGGGCCGCCGCCGGCGATGACAGCGATAACGGGGAGGGCAGGGAAGACTGACCGGCCATTCGTAGCGACAGGGCTTGCCCCTGTCGTGGTGGATTACTGCCGGTGACGACACCCGCTCCGCTACGCGAGAGTCCCGATGCGTCGGGACAAGGGGTGTCGCTACTGGGTGCGCTTCTCTTTTTCTATGATGGCTTCGATCGCTTTGAGCGTGTCTTCAATTTTCCCTTCGTCGTTGACCACCACGTAATCGAAGAGCGGCAGGGCAGCCATCTCCTTCCGGGAGGTGTCCAGCCTCAGCTCCAGCTCCGCTGCGTTTTCGGTCTTGCGGCCGCGCAGCCGGGCGGCCAGGGCCTCCGTGGAGGGCGGGGCGACGAAGATGAGAATGGCCCCGGGGATCCCGGCCTTGATCTTCTCCGCTCCCTGGACGTCTACCTTGAGGACCGTGTCATGCCCCCTCTGCAGCGCCAGCATAACCTGGGCAAGCGGCACACCATAGCGATTCCCGTACACCTCGGACCACTCCAGCAACTCGTCTTTCCGGACCATTTGCAGGAAGGTCTCATGGGAGACGAAGAAATAGTTCACGCCGTCGGTCTCGTTGGCGCGCCTGGGACGGGTGGTGGCGGTGATGGCGAAATGAAACCGGGGAAAACGTTGCTTCATGAGTGAAAGCAGCATGTCCTTGCCGACGCCCGAAGGCCCGGAAAGGACTATCAGCAGGGGAGATTGTTTGCGGTTTCCAGGACTGCTCACGTATGCGGGACCTCTTAGCCACGAGTTAACACGAACGAACGGCGTCATTGCGAGTCCCGATTAGTCTTTCAGACAAATCGCGACGAAGCAATCCCCTCCGCTTTGCGAGAGGCAGCTCCGTTCCGAGAGTCCCGACAGGTCGGGACAAGGCGGACCGGATGGCTCGACCGGCCATGTGATTGCTTCGTCGCCCCGATTTGCGGGGGATCCCAGCAATGACGGTCGGCGCGTCGGCGGTCCGGCCCATACAGGCGGGACGCTTGTGCCACTGTTCGGCCGAGGACGCCTGTGCCTCGATCGCTGTTATTTCTCCGCTGCGCTGCCGGCAGCCTCCTGCTCCGTGGCCAGGCGGCCGGCAATGGTCAGCGGCGTCAGGGCCGCCAGGACAACATGGCCGTCATCGGTGAAGATGACTGCCTTGACCTTGCGGCCACTGGTCATATCTATCATCAGTCCTGTGTCTTTCATCTGCCTGACCATGCGTTTGACGGGTAGGGAATGCGGCGGCACGATGGCAATGACGCGGTTCATCGCCACAATATTGCCGAAGCCGATGTGCACAAGCTGAATGCTCATATTCCTCTCCTCCGAAGCGCCTAACGGCAGACGGCTTCCAGGTCGCGCCAGAACGTGGGGTATGAAATATCCACGGCCTGGGCGTTTTTGATTATTGTTGTTCCGGCAGCAACGATACCGGCCACTGCCAGCGTCATCGCCAGCCGGTGGTCGCCGTGGCCGGTAACGGTGGCGCCGGTGAAGGCGCACGGCCCGTGGATAATCATTCCGTCAGGCAACGTATCTATCCTGGCGCCTAGCCGGGTCAACTCCCTGGCCGTGGTGTCGATCCGGTCGGACTCCTTTACCCTGAGTTCGGCGGCGTCCTTGATTACGGTGTCGCCTTCTGCACAGCAGGCTGCCACCGCCAGCACCGGGATTTCGTCAATGGACCGGGGTATTAATGGCCCTTCGATGCGCGCTGCCTTGAGCCGGCTGGAACGTACTATGATGTCAGCGACCGGCTCACCGCCTTCGGAGCGCTCATTGACGATGGTCAGCCGGGCGCCCATCGCCGAAAGGATGTCCAGTATTCCGGTCCGGGTGGGGTTGACGCCGCAATTGAGCACTTTCAGTTCGGCCCCGGGATGGATGGCGCCGGCCACCAGCCAGAAGGCTGCCGAGCTAATGTCTCCGGGAACGGCAAGGCTGCAAGGCATAAGCTCTTTCTCGATCGGGAAGACGTTCAGGCGGTTGCCGTCCCGTTCTATCCTGGCGCCCATGGCCGACAGGAGCCGCTCGGTATGGTCGCGGGAGAGCGCCGGTTCTTCCAACCGCGTGGGCCCACTGGCAAATATTGCGGCCAATACTAGGGAGGACTTGAGCTGGGCGCTGGCCACGGGCAGGAGGTAATCGATGCCGTGGAGGTCGCCGCCCCGGATGGCCAGAGGCGCCAGGGTGTTGTTCTTCCGGCCCTGGATGTGGGCCCCCATCAGTTCCAGTGGCTTGATTATCCGGGCCATCGGCCGGGAACGCAGAGAGCTGTCCCCCGTAATAACCGAAAGGAACGGTTGAGCCGCCAGCAGGCCAGTGAGCAGCCTGGTAGTCGTGCCGCTATTTCCGGCATCGAGGACGTCTTCCGGCTCGCGGAGGCCGGACCCGCCGCGGCCTTCGATGTTGACGGTCGGCGACGGATGAGGAGAGTAGTCCAGCGCCACCCCGAGGGCTTTCAGGCAACTCAACGTGGAACGGCAGTCGGCGCCGGTAGCGAAGTTGGTCACGGTCGCCCGGCCCACGGCCAGGCTATTGAAAATGGCAGCGCGGTGAGACAGGGACTTATCCCCGGGCAGGACTACTTCGCCTTTCAGGGAGGAGGGACGGGTAATGGACTTCTGCACTTAACGACCTTTCATCCAGTTTTCTCGGGACTGACGGGCTTCGCGCAGCATCTTCTCCAGTCCGGCAGGCTGGTGCAGCAAGGACCTGGTCCGTTCCAGTTCCTTCAAGAAACCGTCAACATAGCCCGATATTTCCACCGAGTTGGTAACACAGATGTCTTTGTACATCACCGGGTCGCCGGATGCCAGCCGGGTCATATCGCGGAAACCGCTGCTGGCCAACTGTGACATCTCCGGCCAGGAAGGATCGCCGGCGCACAGCTCCATCAGCGCCGCCGAAAGGAGGAACGGAAGATGTGATATAGCAGCGACCAGATGGTCGTGTTTCTGCGCGTCGATCAAGAGGGGTCTGGCCTTGATACGGGATACCAACCCCTTCACGTAGTCGAGGGCCTCCTCGTCTGTCTGGGGCGCGGGCGTAAGGCAGTAGGTGCAGTCGTGGAAGAGGTCTGCAACAGCGAACTCGATGCCGGACTTCTCTTTGCCTGCCATCGGATGTCCCCCGATGAAGCGGACGTTCCGGGGCAGGTAGTCGGCAGCCCACTCTGTTACCGCCACCTTGGTGCTGCCCGTATCGGTCACTATGGACGATGCCGGGAGCAGCGGGCCCACCTCCTTGAGGATGGCCCTGGCCGCCAGAATGGGCGTGGCGATGATGACCAGGTTGGCCCCGTCAACGGCCTCTTTGAGACTCGCCGCCGCCGCATCTATGGCGCCCCTGTCGAGGGCGAGGCTGAGGGTCTCGGCCCGTCGGGAAAACCCCGTAACTTGCGCGTCCGGGTCGTATTTCTTCAGGGCCAGTCCGAGCGATCCCCCGATCAAGCCCAGGCCGATAATGGAAATCTTGTCCATAATTGATTTTGTCTACAACCGTAGCGACACCCCTTGCGGGTGTCGAATCATGGATTCCCGCTCCCCGCTGTCGCGAGGACAGACTTCGCGGGAATGACGGTCACAGAAAAGATTGTCCCACAAAGAGGTTCAGCAGGAAATTGATCGGGTATCTCAGCACCCGCCACAGGATGCCGGCCCGGGTGATATTGTCAATCAGGATAATGATTATCAATATGGCCGGCCCAAAGCGTTCCAGCCGGGAGTAGGAGACGGCGAGGTTATAGGGAAGAATGCCCCTGAGGATGTTCGACCCGTCCAGGGGCGGGAGGGGGATGAGGTTAAATACCGCCAGGACAATATTGTACAGGACGATGTAAACCGGCAGCTCCGCCGCGAAGGGGGGGATTACGGAGATCAGGCCACCCAGAAGAGCGGCGAAAGCCAGGTTGGAGGCCGGCCCGGCCAGTCCCACCAGGGCCATGCCCGTGCGGGGGCCGTACTTCAGGTAGTAGGCGTTGACCGGCACGGGTTTTCCCCAGCCGAATCCTACCACAAACAGCATTATGGTCCCGAGGGGGTCCAGGTGGGCCAGGGGATTGAACGATAGCCGTCCGGCTCGCCTCGCCGTGTCGTCGCCCAGCCGGTGCGCGATGTAGCCGTGGCTGAACTCATGCACGGTGATCGCCACGGTCAGGGCGATGGCCACGAGGGCTAGCTGTCTAAAGAATGAAAGCGGGTCCGCCAGCAAGCGGCCCCAGTCAAACAACAATGTTCAGTGTCCTTCGGCGTTTGGTTTGGAGAATTATAGCACACAAAGGGGACGGCCGGGCATTGGTCTGAAAATAGGCGGGTGGCGCAGGCCTCCGTGCCTGCACGCTATCTTCATGCTTGGTTGTGAGCATTGCAAATGCTCATGGCCGGTTGCTCAGAAAATGTCATTGCGCGTCCCGATTTCACCGGGACGAAGCAATCCCACAGCCTCGGGGTCAGACCAATGTGTCTGCCCGCCTGCGGACGAACACGCTCCGCTCTGCGAGAGTCCTCGACTTGTCGGGGTGGGTTCGTCCCTACGGCGGTCGGACGATGGCGGTTCATTTCCATCCTTCATGGTCCCGACTCGTCGGGATGGGTGACTGATTGGTCGTTCAAATTTCGTGATTACTCATTTTGGTTCCGTCCTGTCCAGGGCAGACGTCAGACCGTAGAAAATATCCCTGTGTCCTGCCAGCATCTGGGCCACATACATTGCATCTGTGACCGTGATCTTATCGCCCTTCGCATCGTCGGGATGAGGGCTGGCCGCGTTAAGGGCGTTGATTCCACCGCTGTCTATTGCGGCCTGTGCGCGGCCCCACAGCCACTTCACTATGACCAGGGCATCCGTGGCATCGACGGCGCCGCTATTGTCGGCATCGCCGCGCTGCAAGGCCAAGGCCGTCGAACCTACCTGCGGAAGGTCGACATTGAGCGCTACGCCCGCGTAAGCAGTCAAGTCCAATGTCACCCAGTAGGTGGTGCGCGAGCTTCCTGTGAGTCTTGGATATACCGAAATCAAACTGAACGGAGGCGCGGGCCGGGGGTCTGTCTGGATTGCGCTGAAGCCTACGTTTCCGCGTGGGCGGTCCGTGTTGATCAGAGGATACGCAGAAGTCGGCGTTCCTTCGACCCGGATTATGGCGGTCCCTTCGGTCACATACTCCAGTTTGCCGTCATAACTGCCAACTCCGTCGCGTTCTGCCAGGCTCCGGGTGGCCCCGGTCGCGATATCCACGACACCAGTGGCGTCGATCACCAGCGCCGCGTAGCCGTACGGATCGATGGTCGGCCGCAGCCCTGTCTGGATCCCCAGACCTGACCCGGAAACGGGCGCCGGACTGGCGGTGGTTTCAGGCCGGTACTTGATGATGAAGGCGTCGGATTGGCCGACGTTGCGCTGGCCCGCGATGGCCCCATTGACGCTTCCAGTAATATAGACGTTGCCTGCCCAGTCCAGGACGATGCCGGAAGTCTGGGCGTGGCCTCGCAGACCAGCGTAACCCTGGAGACCAGTACCTCCGAAGGCATGTGTCCACAACTCACTTCCGGTCCGGCCGTACTTGACCAGGATCATCCCCCCCGCCGTGATGGAGTTGCCCGCCCCATCTATCGCCGCCCGGGCCGCTCGGGAGGACGGTCGCGCCCACATCAGACTCCCTTCGCTGGCATATGCGCGGATATAGCCGCCTCCGACCACAACGGCGTTGCCCTGCGGGTCAACGGCCATGTCAACAGGACTGATGGCAGGGTCGTTACCGAAATCGCTCGACCAGAGCTCAACCCCCGAAGAATCGTACTTGCGGAGGAGAGGGTGGGGGCTGCCGCCGCGGGCCGGTCCCGGAGTGGAACGCGCCAGATTGCCCGCAATATAGACGTTGCCCTGACCGTCTGTGGCCACGCGGACGGCAGTCCCGACCATCTCCAGCCCCCACACCAGCCCCCCGTAGGCGTCATATTTGTTTACAAAGCTGTTTGATCCGTCTGCTGTCCCGGACACAGATGCCTGGCGTCCGGCGATGATGACATTCCCGGACCCGTCCGCTGCGATGGCGTGAGCGCGGCCCCGGGTCCCCTCCGGGGTCCGCCAGTTCCACGCCACGTTCCCCAGGGCGTCGTACTTGCGCAACCGGGTTTCAGCCCTTGACGCGCCGGCCACGTACGCGTTTCCAGCTCCATCGATGGCAATTCCTGAGACCGCGACGTCGGCGCCGGCCCCGAACTGGTCTGTCCAGAGTAATTTGCCCGAGCCATCGTACTTGCGCAAAAAGGCGCCCCCTTCCCCGGCAGATTGCCCGTCCAGGGTCGAACCGGCATAGCCCAGGACATACACGTTCCCCTTGACATCCACTGCCACCCCGAGGCCCTCATCGGATTCCTGTGTCCCGAATTGGCTTGTCCAGGTAGCGGTGGGAACAGCCGGCGGTCTTGACATGGGCACGTATTGCGCGGGTGGCGTTGGGGCTGGTGGGCCGGTCCCTGTGGCCCCGGAGCTATCGTATTTCCGCACGAATGCGTCACCCCGCGGCAGCGGATGGTATTGGTCAATCGTGTCTGACGAGGTCTGGTGAGGTAAGGTCCCCAATGTGTATCCCACAACATAGACGCCGCCGGCTTTGTCTGTGGCGACCCCCAGGGCGAAATCATCGCGATTGCTGCCGAACCGCGCTGTCCACTGTTCCTCTCCGGAAGGGACGTGCTTCCGCACAAAAACATCCCATGACACAGGCCCTGTCTGCCCGGCCGGATAATCGGGTGTCAGGCCCGCCACGAGTATATTGCCCGCATGGTCGACAGCCAGGCCGGAAGAGTATTCGCTGGCGGCGCCGCCTGATGGTCTTTCCCACAGCTCCTTCCCTGAACTGTCGTGTTTGCGGATGAAGGTCTGGGATCTTTGGGAAGTCCCGCCAGGGAATATGGCGCCGGTGGTGTGGGCAGTGTAAATGTTGCCTTCCGGATCCAGCGCCATTCCACCAAGATATCCGGATGTGTCATTGGACTGGCGTGTCCACACTTCTCTGCCCGTGGCATCGAACCTGGCAATGAAGGCGCCATCGGTGGCTGCCAAAACGAAAAGGATGCGGAAAAACAGATGGGTGCCCCCGGTCATGCCCGCCACGTAGACATTTTCGGCCATATCCGCCGCCACGGCGTTGGCGGCATAGCCGGGGTCCCCGCCGAAACGGATAGCCCAGAGTTCGTTGCCCGCTCGATCGTACTTGCGGAGGAAGGACTCGTTACTCCCCGATGGCAAGTCCTGAGAAGGAAGCTGCGAAGTGAAACCCGCCACATAGAGCATTCCTTCACCATCCACGGCTATTGCTCTGGCGAAGTCATCCTTTGAAGTCCCGAACTGCCGGGTCCATTGTTCGTTGCCGGAGCCGTCGTATTTGCGGACGAAGGCATCCAGTTTGCCGGAAGCAGTCTGGCCGGAGAAGGCGCCGTCTGTTGACCCCGTTATGTAGACATTCCCGGCCCTGTCGGTGGCCATCCCCAGTCCATAGTCGTTCCCCCTTGTCCCGAACTGCCGGCCCCAGAGCGCCGCTCCTGAATTCGTGTACTTGAAGACGAATGCGTCAGTGCCTCTTGGGTCGAGCTGATCCGGGAGCCGCCCATCCGTGGACCCCGCGACGTAGACGTCTCCGGCCTGGTCTACGCCCACGGCCGAAGCCACGTCCATGTCACCGCTGCCGAATTGTAGCGTCCATCCCTGCACCGGGGTGAGCGCCAGACCGGCCCCGGCTGATGCGCGTTGCCCGCGGTCGGCTAAGTCCCGCGTTGCCAGCCCCGGGGTGACTGGGTGCTCCTGCAAATGCACGGGAAACCCGAAGGTCACATATGGCAGTGCCAGAAGGACAGACAGGATGTATCTCAGAGAAGCAAGTCTCATGCTGACTGCCTGATTTCCAAACAATCGGCCATCCCGACGAGTCGGGACAATGAAATGAAAATGTCATTCTGAG
>JACQUA010000022.1 GCA_016210565.1 Chloroflexota bacterium | reverse complement strand
GCGTACATCTGGGCGTCTGGGTTGAGACCTGCCCACTGGCGTTCGGAGACGGCCACGGAGCCAAACTGGCGGCTGGTGGTGGCGTATTCGTGCATGTGGCGCGCCGCAAAAAAGGCGTGGCCGCTGGCAGCCGCGCTGCCCCCGAATAAACGAGCCCAGTCCTCTTCGCTCCGGATTTGGTACGACCCTCCCTCGGGTCTTCTCTGTCGCCACCGGGTGAGGGCATCGGTGGCGAAACCGATGATGACATAGTTGGCGAGACCCATGTCCAGGAAGCGGGTGGCGGTAACTAGGGCGAAGGTGGCCGGAGCGCCGCCGCGGCCGATGTTGAAGAAGAAATTCACGGGCAGCCCGAGGATGCGGGGAAAGGCATCCCGCCAGAGGCTCTGGACCTGGAGGCCGCCCATGCGCAGGCAATGGATGGCGCCGTCGATGTCGGAGGGTTTCAGACCGGCGTCCTCGATGGCTGCCCTGGCGGCCTCGGCTTCGAGCATGCGGCCGTTGTACTGGGGCAGGTAGCCGGTCTTCGTTTTCCCCAGACCTACAATGGCATATCGGCGGCGGAAATGATTCTTCACGCTGATGTGGTTCCTTTCGTTCTCGAACCGCTATGAATCTGTCTGTAGCTCAGACACCGGGAAGCCCTGTAGCGACACCCCTTGTGGGTGTCGAAACCCTGGCGGACAACCGGTCACGACAGGGTCAAGCCCTGTCACTATGGGTACCCGGGTCCTCGGTCAGGGTCCGAGTTGCAGATGAATGCTATTCCGATACTTGCCGGAGGACGTCCCCTATGATAGTCATCATTCTTCCCTGGAAAAGCACCCTGTCTTCAGTCTCCAGCACCACGCTTTCTCCGGGTTGCGGCAGAAACACGGGATCAACCCCTTCCGCGGGCACGTCGGACCGCATGCTTCGACTCCCGTAGACGCGGGAGAAAAGCGTCTGGCCTTCTCTGCTCAGCAACCAGTTTATGAAAACCCGGGTGGCATTGGGGCGGGGTACGGTTACGGGGACGCCTATTACGCCGGCAGACGGCGATGCGGCCGTGCCCTCTTTGACAATGGCCATGTCTACGGGCGCTCCGGCTTTCAGAAATTCTCTGACCGGGGCCGGCATCGGGGCCAGGGCAATGGCGTATTTGCCACGCGCCACGGTTTCAACCTGCAGCCGGGTGTCTCTCAGGATAATCACCCCTTGTTCTTTGACTAATCGCCGGAGGAAGTCCTTCGATTCATCGACGGTCCAGGTCTGGGCCAGGAAGCTGAACATGGCGCTACCGGATCCGGTCAGGGAGGGGTCGTTCAAATTGATTTTCCCTTTGTACTGGGGTTTCAGCAGGTCCCGGTAGGAAGCGATCTCCCCTTTTTTGACTTGCTCGGTATTGTACATAATGTAACGGTTAATGTTGCCGATCATGGCGAAGGCTTTCCTATCCTTGTCAATGAAGGGCAATTGGCCGCCCCACAGTTTAGGGTCGGTCACTTCGGGCAAGATCAAGAATGGCTCCATATCTCCGAGGAGGCCCTCGGGTTTCATCACGGTCAAGAGGGTACCCGATCCGCTGGGGAACACGTCCGCAATGTTCAGCCCCGCGGCCTTTTCCATCCTGGCGCGGTTGGCTTGCTCCACCCCCCTTCCGAAGCCGGTGAATTCTAATTCGATCCCGTGCTTCTTTTCGAAGGCTTCGGTGAGAGGCACACGGATCTCCGCGCCCCAACCGGCGGAGTAGGCGGATACTTTTCCCTCTTTCTTTGCGTGGACCAGAATATTCGCCCAATCTCGCTCCGGCGTGCTTGCTGGGACTCCACCGACAGGTCTGGGGTTCTCCGGTGCTGGCGGCGTGGCGGTCGAAGAGGCGCAAGAGGCCAGCAGCAACAGTGCCGGCAACAACAGGCAAGACATTAACAGCGTATTCTTCATGTTACCTCCCGAGAATAAGCGTGCTGTGGACGGAAGACATGCCGTAGGGGACGATTTCTCCGCCGTGGCCGGTAACGAGGGCGAATTCGGCATCCTTTAGCTGGCGTGCTCCGGCCTCGCGGCGCAGTTGGATGATGGCTTC
>JACQUA010000211.1 GCA_016210565.1 Chloroflexota bacterium | reverse complement strand
AGGCTACTTTGTTCCCTACGAGAGGGTCTGGGAGACCGAGGAGGCAGAAAAGGCGGCCCAGCAAGGCGTAAAGTACTTCCACCCCGAATGGGCGCGCTACATGGGCCGCGCCTACCGCCAGCGGAAGTTCGAGGTGACCGCCGTCACCCGCCGCAAAGACCGGCCCCTGTATTTTGTGCCTTTCTTCGGGGCGCCCTGGAACACGGTGTCTTTCCGCCTGGCGGCCTGGATGGAGCTGTTCGAGAGGCTGGCGCCGGGGTTTGTCCTGGACTGCAATATCTTCCTGGGACTGACCGAATGGGGTGGGCTGGTCATCCAGGTCAAGAAACGGAGACGGAGCGACGAGGGGATGCAGCGGAACATCCTGGCGGCGGCCCTGGGGACGGTTCGGGGCCTGCGCCTGGTGGTGGTAGTGGACGAGGACATCGACATCTACCAGCCTGAAGACATTATCTGGGCCATAACCACCCGGCTGAACCCGGAGACCGGCATCATGCACGGGCCGGCCGGGGGCCGGGGGCAGGCCTACCAGCCCAGCGAACGGCTGGCGGCGGGGGAAGGAGCGGGTACGACCCGACCGGTCTCAGTGTTTGAAGGGGGACTGGCCCTGGACTGCACCGTGCCGCTGATGGCCAAAGAGCAGTTCCAGCGCCCGCGGTATGCGGTGGACCAGGTGGACTTCAGAAAGTGGTTCAGCGAGGAAGAGATCAAGCAGATGCACGCCGGGCAGGGCGAATACTACAGGTATTTGGGGCAGAAGGGATACGCGTAGGGTGCAGAAGGGAGTCTCCTCTCCCCTCCGTGGGAGAGGATTAAGGAGAGGGGGCCGACTTACTCCAATGAAGAAAGAAAGAGACCAGATCTCATTCGCCAGAACGCTCCGCCGCGAACAAACCGATGCCGAAAGACTCCTGTGGTCTCGCTTGAGGCGCAAACAACTGGACGGATTTAAGTTCCGCAGACAGCAGCCAATCGGGCGATATGTGGTCGATTTTGTCTGTTTTGAGAGAAAACTGATAGTTGAGTTGGACGGCGGCCAGCATGACGAGGCTCGGCAAAGAGACGAAGAGAGAACCGCATGGTTGAATAAAGAGGGGTTCAGGGTTCTCAGGTTCTGGAACAATGATGTCTTCGGAAACCTGGAGGGTGTTTGGGAGGTTATTGAGGGAGGGCTGAATGAAGTCACCCTCTCCTGACCTCTCCCATCAAGGGAGAGGGACTGCGGAGTCACCCTCTCCTGGCCTCTCCCATCAAGGGAGAGGGACCCCCACTATCCTCGGCGGCTACCGGGTACTGGACCTGACCGATCACAAGGGCTATCTATGCGGCAAGGTGCTGGCCGACCTCGGCGCCGACGTCATCAAGGTGGAGAGGCCGGGCGGCGATCCCGGCCGCCGGCTCGGACCGTTCTATCACAATATCCCCCACCCCGAAAAGAGCCTCTTCTGGTTTGCCTACAACAATAACAAGAGGAGCATCACCCTCAATCTGGAGACGGCCACCGGCCAGGACATCTTCAAGCGCCTGGCGGCGAAGGCCGATTTCCTGGTGGAGTCGTTCCATCCCGGCTATCTCGACGGGCTTGGCCTGGGCTACGCGGCGCTGAGCCGGCTCAACCGGCGGCTGGTCTTCACCTCGATCACGCCCTTCGGGCAGGCAGGCCCTTACCATGACTTTAAGGCTTCGGACCTGATAGTCATGGCCATGGGCGGGCACATGTACCTGACCGGGGACGCCGACCGGCGGCCGCTGCGCATCGGTTTTCCCCAGGCATTCCTGCACGGAGCCGCCGAGGCCGCCGCGGGGACCATGGTGGCCCACTACTACCGGGAGACCACCGGGGAGGGCCAGCACGTCGATGCCAGCGCCCAGGCCAGCATGTGCTGGACCCTGATGAACGCCTTCATGTTCTGGGACCTGGTCAGGGTCAAGACCATGCGTTCGGGCATCTACCGGGGCTGGGCCGGCCCCTCGGCGGCCAGGCAGATCGTGGTCTGGCCCACCAGGGATGGCTACGTGGCTTTTGCCATCTACGGCGGCCTGATCGGGTCGTCCACCAACAAGGCCCTGGTGGCCTGGCTCGACGAAGAAGCTCTGGCCACCCCTTTCTTAAAGGACGTCGACTGGGACAACTTTAACGTGGCCAACATCACCCAGGCGCAGTTCGACGACTTCGCCGCTGCTTTTGGAGAGCTTTGCCGGCGGCATAGCAACAAAGAACTGATGCGGAGCGCCAGGGAGCGGGGCATGATGTTCTACGAGGTCGCCACGGTGAAGAATATCGTCGAGGACGAGCAACTGGCGGTCCGGGGCTTCTGGAGGCGACTGGAACACCCCGAGCTGGGAGCAGCGATTTCCTATCCCGGCCCCATGGCTGCCCTGAGCGAGACGCCCCTGG
The DNA here is from genome assembly GCA_016210565.1 of Chloroflexota bacterium. Taxonomy (GTDB): domain Bacteria; phylum Chloroflexota; class Dehalococcoidia; order JACQUA01; family JACQUA01; genus JACQUA01. Next base: position 7,036 of record JACQUA010000211.1, on the reverse strand, counting down.
TCCTGGACCGCCGCCCGCCGCTGATCGGTGAGCACAACGAGGAGATTTACGTCAGGGAACTGGGGTTCTCGAAGGCCGAGTTTATCTCCCTCAGATCGGCAGGCATCATATGAACAAGGGATTTTACCGCAAAGGACACAGAGGAACGCAAAGGGGAGAGTGTAAGATGAATAACGTTCCTCTGCGAACCTCCGTGTCGTCTGCGGTGAAAGCGGTATTGGGGGGGTGTAGGGTGGGTGAAGCGCCCACTGCCGAACACGGAAAGATTGCAATCGCTTTTGGGCGCGGAACCCACCACGTCCCCATGATGGGGCCACGCCATGACGTCATCTGTTGTCCTGCAATGCGTGTGGCCTCTCCCCGGCACGGTGGGTTGCGCTCGCGATGCGGAGGGATGCCGACCAGTGCACCTATCGTTCGCTGCCTGGCCAACCGGGGTAAGGAATGTCGGCTCGCTTCACCCACCCTACGGGATCTGCGTCCTCTGTGGTGAAATCCCCATGAACCAGGTTTTTGAAGGAATCAAGGTCGCTGACTTCTCCTGGCACGCCGCCGGGCCGATGATCGTCAAGTTTCTTGGCGACCACGGCGCCACGGTGGTCCATGTTGAGTCCACCACGCGGCTGGACGGCCTCAGGACCACCCCTCCCTTTGCCGGCAACAGGCCGGGCATCAACCGGGCGGCTTCGTTCGCTGACTATAACAACAACAAGTACGGCCTGACCCTGAACCTGAAACACCCGGAGGGCCGGGATCTGGCCCGGAAGCTGGCGGCCTGGGCCGACGTGGTGGCGGAGAGCTTCCTGCCGGGGACGATGAAACGCTTCAGCCTCAGCTACGAGGACATACGGGAAATCAACCCCGGCGTGGTCATGATTTCCTCCTGCAACCAGGGGCAGACCGGCCCCAATGCCGTCAAGCCCGGTTTCGGGACCCAGCTCACAGCGCAGGCGGGTTTTGTTAACCTGACGGGCTGGCCCGACCGCCCTCCGGTGCTGCCCTGGGGGGCCTATACGGATTTCACCTCGGGCAAGCTGGGCGCGGCCATCCTGGTGGCCGCCCTGGACTACAAGCGGCGTACCGGCAAGGGGCAGTACATCGACCTTTCGCAGTACGAAGCCTCGTTGCACTACATCGCCCCTCTCTTGATGGACTACTCGGTAAACGGGGCCATCGCCTCGCGGCGGGGCAACAAATGCTCCTTCGCCGCCCCCCACGACGCCTATCCCTGTGCGGGAGATGACCGGTGGTGCGCCATAGCAGTCTTCACGGATGAAGAGTGGCAGGCCCTCTGCCGGGCCATGGAAAAGCCGGAGCTGGCTGGTGACCCGAGGTTCGCTGCCGTCCTGGAGCGGAAGAAGAACGAGACGGAACTGGATGAAATAATCGCCGCCTGGACGCGCCGGTTTCCCCCCCAGCAGGTCATGTTGACCCTCCAGAAGGCGGGAGTGTCCGCCGGGATAGTGCAGGACACCGGGGACATCATGAACGACCCCCAGTTGAAGCATATGCGCCGCTTCTGGCAACTGGACCACCCCGAAATGGGCCGGCACCACTACGACACGCCGAGCTTCCGCCTGTCCCGTACCCCGTATGAGTTGAATATGCCGGCCCCTCTGCTGGGGCAGCACAACGAATACGTCTGCACCCGGTTCCTCGGCGTCAGCGACGCCGAATTTGTCCGGATGCTCGAAGACGGGGTTTTCGACTAGAGGGCAAAGGAAAGCCCGGATAGAGTTATGAAAGACAGTATCGAGGCGGTACGAAGCGATACGGGTTGGAAAGGTCCGAGATAAGGTAAACTGTGGAATCTCGACACCGGATACGGAGAAGCAAGAAATGACTGATGGTCTTCTGAGCGGTCTTCGGGCTCTGGATCTAACGGATGAGAAAGGGGCTTTGTGCGGTAAGATTCTGGCCGACCTGGGGGTTGACACGATAAAGATTGAAAAACCTGGCGGTGATTCCGCACGGGACATCCCTCCGTTCTATCACGGAGAGGTTGATCCCCGGAAAAGCCTGAACTGGTTTTCTTACAATACCAATAAGCGCGGCATAACCCTCAACTTGGAAACCGGCGACGGACAGGCTTTGTTCAGGCAACTGGTGAAGAAAGCGGACTTCATAATCGAGTCGTTTCAGCCGGGATATATGGACAAGCTGGGACTGGGTTATGAAAGGCTGGCAGAGGTTAATCCCCGCGTCATCATGACCTCGATAACCCCTTTTGGTCAAAACGGGCCCTATTCGAGCTTCAAAGCTTCGGATTTGGTAGTTCAGGCTCTAGCTGCACCGTTGTTTGGTGACCCTGACCGAGCACCGGTTCGAGTAAGTGTTCCCCAGGCATATTTGCACGCCGGCGCTGATGCCGCAGAAGGGACTATGGTGGCCCACTACTTTCGAAGTCTGACAGGCGAGGGACAGCACGTTGATGTTTCAGCAATGGAGAGTGTCATTTGCGTTGAAGCAACAACCCGCCTATCGGTCTGGAATGCCTCAAGGACCGACAAGAAGCGAATGGGAAGCTTATCGGATAACCACGGACTACTCACCCCAACTGTTTGGGCCTGCAAGGACGGCTACGTCACATTCAGCATTGCGGGGAGTTTGGTGGGGGCTCGCCGTAATCAGGGATTGACTGAATGGATGGACAGCGAGGATATGGCTCCTCAACTGATGAAGGAAATCGATTGGAATGGTTGGGACTGGCTCCAGACAACTCAAACGGAGCTTGAATCCATCATTAAGGCGATTAGTCTGTTCTTCATGGCTCATACCGTCGAAGAGCTCCGGGAGGAGGGGATAAGAAGAGGTGTGATGCTACATAAGGTATGCAATGCGGCGGATACGGTTAACAACCCGCAACTCAGAGCGAGAGGTTTTTGGATAAACGTTGAGCATGATGAGCTGGGTGATACCATTAGTTACCCAGGTGCATTTGCCAAATTTTCTCTCACACCTGTGGCTGACTGTCGCCGCCCTCCGCTCATTGGTGAACATAATTGTGAGATTTACGGGAAGGAACTCGGTCTATCCGAGCATGAGCTCGGCGCTCTCAAGACAAATGGAACCATCTGACAAAGAGGAATTCATGCTGCAAAAACAGGCGCTTGGTGAATTGAAAGTTTTGGGGTTTGTAACGGCGGCGGCTGGTCCTATGCTACTCAGAAGATTAGCAATGCACGGGGCTACTGTTGTGCGTGTGGAGAGCTCCAAAAGGCCTGACATAACGCGCACCATGACGCCTTTTAAGGATGATAAGCCTGGCCTAAACAGAAGTTATCGTTTTGCTGTCAATAACCCAGACCAATACGACTTATGTATGGATCTAAAGCATCCTCAGGCCAAAGAAGTCACCAGAAGACTGATTGGCTGGGCCGACGTATTGGTTGACAATTACAGACCGGGTGTCATGGAGAGACTGGGCCTGGGTTATGAAGAGGTTAGAGCTATCAAACCTGAAGTTATCATGATCAGCATGTCGCAGCAGGGTCAAACGGGCCCCTACCGGACAACAGCGGGCTACGGACCCGATCTCGCAGGTAACGCCGGCTTCGTTGCGCTTACGGGTTGGCCTGATAGAGCTCCAGTTTCAGTTGGTGCGTACCCTGACTATGTCTCTCCGCGCTTTGGAACCGTTGCTGTCCTGGCCGCTCTCGACTACCGCAGGAGGACCGGCATGGGACAGTACATAGACCTCTCCCAATATGAGACGTCGATCCATTTCTTAACACCGGCCATTCTCGATTGTACAGTTAACAATAGAATAGAAAACCGCAATGGCAACAAGTGCGACTACGCAGCCCCACACGGAGTCTATCGCTGTAAGGGTGATGATAGGTGGTGTGCAATGGCCGTATTTACGGATTCAGAGTGGAAGGCTTTCTGCGAGGTCATTGACGCCCCGGAATGGACACTTGACACGAAGTTTAGTACGCTTGCGGGAAGAAAGGAAAACGAGGATGAGCTTAATCGGCTGGTGGAGGAATGGACGGCGGAGCATGTTGCCGATGAAGTAATGATTAACTTGCAGAAAGCCGGGGTAGAAGCTGGAGCGGTGCGCACCGTTGGAGAGGTCATTGAGAGCTGTCCTCAAACTGCCTACCGCAATTACTGGCGGACGACTGTGCATCCGGAAGTTGGGGCGACTACTGTAGATGGTTGCACTTATATTCTGTCAAAGACCCCTTACCAGGTGCTGCGGCCTGCGCCATGTTTAGGCGAGCACACCGAATATGTGTGCACTCAACTCCTGGGCATACCGGACGAGGAGTTTGTTGAGCTAGAGCGGGACGGGGTATTCCGATAGCAAGACGGTGTGCTGAATTGTAATCTGGCTCACTGCTGTCATCCAGCGATCGTCGCAATCATGAAAAGGCTTTGGTGCCAAAACTGAGAGCGTCTAACGGAATACTGCAACTCAGACACTGGCAAGAGCGTTCGGCACCCGTAGCGGCAGGGCTTGCCCCTGTGTCGTTTGCGGATGGCTGCCAGCGTTTCGACACCCGCGAGGGGTGTCGCTACGGGTTTCCCAGTGTCTGAGTTGCAGTAACGGAATATCGCAGACTTGCCAAATCTGGGTTGAAGGTTTCAGGAGTTGCACTTGGCACCAAAAGCCTTCCTCGGATTAAACAATAGAAGGTGATTTGTCCTCGTCACTTCACATGTTTCAGCCCCTGGGCGGTCGTAATTGCGGTCGAAAACGTGTATTCGAAACCTATCCCGGATTAACCTTCGGTTCCGAGCGGCGGCCCGCTACTGCACAATCAGCCAAAATGTCATTCCTCATGCCCCGCTGCTACTGTTTTCATCCGGATCCAAAGGGTTTGAAAATTTCCATGTCGGAATATTCTTTCACTTTGGCCATGAAGTTCTTGTAGCCCTGTACACCAAGTTTCAAGCATGCGCTGGGCCGCATCGGCATCCCATGCCGGAATGTCGGTATCATAGGCATACTCCACTATCTTGGTAGCGTCGTACAGCACTGGGTGAAGGTTGTTCAACAGTTCATTCTTTTGGTCGTCAGATATTTTGAGAGCCTTGACTTTCTCGGCCACTCTACAACTGAACTCGCAGATACTTTCTGACTTTTCAGCCAGCCAGGGCGCCATATTGTAGGGATAGTTTCTTGAACGGATTGTCATCTTTCGCTCTTCGTTTAACCTTAAACTTGCCATCTTTGAGGGATGGTTGGACAGTTAAATCGCACTGCCTGAGACTCCCCGGTTTCTCCGATCCTTACCGCAGTGTTCCACTCTAGCAAACACAGCAATCCCTGTCAATTCAGTCGCGAGCGTCGCGTCGCCCTGGCAGCTACGGATACCGTTGCCTAGCGTTCCGCCGGCACGCCGCTGCATATTCCATCTTTCGGTGCAGGGAATTGGACTTTTCATCGGAATGTTCACCCCTATTGCGAGAAAGACACGTTACCACGGCCAACCTGAGCCAGGCCCTCTGGAATATGAAATCCTGCAATCGCAAAGTCTACGGCCTATCCTTTCGGTAATTGCAGCTAACCTTTATACTAGTTTAATCCGCCGAAATAGTTGCTGTCTACAGCTTGCCGTTTTTTGTAGACACCATGTTCCCAGAGTAGCATCTTCCCCGGGATAACCCGATTTTTGATCTTGGCGCAATAACAGCCAGGGTCGGCGGGCCGGGTTAGTCTTGTCCAACTACCGATTCAGGTCTTCGTTGAGTTGTCCTGGCAGTCTTACGGAAGTCATTCGGTCGGTCTCAAGAAACTATGCTGACCCATGCTCTACCATACACGAGGCAGTGCCCGGCACGATCTAAACCCACACATTGTGGTAGAAGTAAGCAACGGCGCCAACTTCTACCGGGAGAACCGCCGGGCCGGTCCCGGCGCGGGGCACGTGACGGGATCCCTATGGCTGTAGACGGGGACATCCAGCGGTTGCGGGCAGGTACACCCAATGCGTTGCCACTGGGCCGGGCCTGGACAACGAGAGGCGCTGAACGAAACGAATGGGATCCACCCACCTGTCACCGCTCACAGTCTGATGAGAAAATCAATTATACAGAATAATTGCCTGAATCATGGCCGTCATTCCCATTTGCCGTGCCCAACAACTAACCTGTGATCCTGACTGTGGTGCTCTCCTCCTGGGACATGCGTGATTGGCATCAGGCTCATGTGAACCCCCGGCCTGAAAGTGCTTGTATGCCGTGCGCCTGCTTGCTACTCACATCAAGCATGAAGGTGGCCCCTTTGATGTATGTCTTGGCGCCGTAATAAGTTGAGGCATCAGTACTGGCCTCTAACATGGGCATCTCTTCACATCCCGTTACATCATGCACTGCAACAGTGGCGCTAACATCGATCTTATTTATTACTCAGAGCAATAAATTGGTTGCTTATTCCGTGAGATTCCGAAACAAGTTCGGAATGACAACCAGTGTCATGCTGAACTTGTTTCGGAATCTCGGTCTGGCCAGAGCTTGATGTCAATGCAATCAATATTCCGCTCTGAGTAATAACTGGAAGATGCAGATGAAGGTGGCCCCTTTCTTTAATGTATCTCTTGGCGCCGTAACAGTTGAGGCATAGTACTGCCCTCTAACATGGGCACCTCTCCACATCCCGTTACATCATCGACTACAACACTGGACTCTAACATCGATATCATTTAACTGGAAGATGCAGATCAAGGTGGTACCTTTGATGTATGTCTTGACGCCGTAATAAGTGGGGCGTCAGTACTGGCCTCTAACATGTGCATCTCTCCACATTCCGATGAAAAGTTCAACTCCCGAGTCACAGTGTGCCAGGCACAGTGGATTCCTAACTAAGGCCGCTTAGCGATCTGTGCGCGGGGTGCCCCGCTTCTTTTCCCGGTTTGGACCGAAGCAAGGACTCAAACAATGGCTTCCCTTCACTCTTGTCCAAAATAGGTTTTTGGTCACGTGGTAAAGAGAGACCCTTCGGAGTAATATGGTGAAAATACAACTTATCGCCAACTACACCGAAGGAGTCTCAATCATGAAGTTTACCACAAATCTCTTTGGCCAGATT
>JACQUA010000210.1 GCA_016210565.1 Chloroflexota bacterium | reverse complement strand
GTGCCGGAAAGACTCCCACCGCCCCGGGACGTCGCCCAACTCGGCCCATATGGTGGGGATAACGGTGCCAGTTTTGCCACCCGGCAGGCTTTTTGCCGTTTCAGCCGCCGGCATGGAGGCGAAAAAATCTTCAATCGCCGCCTGGTACTCCGCCACACCCTTTCTGACTGGCTGGAGCTGCGCCACCAGGACCCGCACCAGGCGAGCCTTGGCACGCACTACATGCGCAGGTATGGCCACCTGTGGCGCCCTGGCTTGTTCCCACAACTCGGCCGCCCGCCCCTTGCTCAGGCGGTGTTGTCCGACGAAGTCTTGCCAGGCCGCCGGTCTCAGTTCCTTCAGCGCCGCCGGAGCGGGATAACGGGTAAGGAAATCCAGCGCTACAGGGGAGTTCAAGTCGGAGAACATCTCCAGGACACGCGGGTAGTATTCCTTCAGGGTAACCGTCAATTGGTTAAGAAGACGGGTTTGCTGACGGACCAGCCGCTGGTGATCGGTGGTGAGCAGCTTGAGTTCCTGGGCCTCCGGCGAATTGGGGACAACCGGGCGCAGATGCCCGTGATCGGTGCGCAGGAACTCAGCCAGCACGCGGGCGTCAAAGGGGTCAGACTTGGACCCGCTTACCCGGAATCGGTCCCGCGCCCTGTCCAGCGCTTTGGGATTGACGGGATAAACCACCACCCCATGATCAAGCAGGAAATCCACGATGCGTCCTTCCGGCTTCTCCAATGCCGCCCAAACCTCCGCCCCGCTCCCGCCACATTCGTACAGACGACGGCTAAACTCAGCCTGATCCTCGGCCGTATGCTTCACTTGCCCGGCCCAAACTTTTTCGCCTTTTTCGTTCACCACCCACACCGCATCAGCCTCATCCCCCCAGTCCAATCCGATGTAGTACCGTTCCATTCGATCTCCTTGACTGAATTCTGTGCGGACCCCAGGGCGGTCTGTTTGCCTTATATCGGCCCTCTGGTGGGGCAACTTTCTATTGAACGTTACCGTCCGCTTACCGGCCAGGGACAGTCTGTGAGCGATCCTCTGTGGGAATCAGGCAGGGCAGGTCCTCAGGCTGGTCGTCCACACAGTAATCAGTATTATATAAGGCAGGGCCGCCTGTGGTACCGTTATGGTGGCGCCACTCTTGCCGGTGTCGAAGTCAGGGCGATTCGCCAGACGTTGTGTTCTGTTCGACCGTTTCCACTATCTTCGCGGCATAATCGAGGGCTTGCTCTGCCTCTTCCCGGTCAAAAACCTCCGCCGGCGTCAATGCCGGTAGCCCGTTCGGATATCGGCACAAGCCTCCCTCAAAGTCCCATCGCGCCACCTTGAGGTCTGCCTTAGCCTGGCTCAGCCACCTTCTTGCTTCTTCGTGGTTCTGGTCTTTCATAGACCACTTTCCCTTCTTGCAAAGCAGACCCGACAAAGCCGTTGCCCCTTGCCAGCATGGCCGACAATTCCTTTTCGGTGTATACGAGGGGTTCCAGGGGTATCCCGCCCGGCCAGAATTTGAGGACATCCTCTATGCGGTCGACGAACCGGGTGCCAGTGTTTTTGATGATCATCAGGTCCAGATCGCTGCCCTGGTGGAAATCACCGCGGGCGAAGGAACCAAAGAGGATGATTCGCTTCGGCCGGTAGCCTCTGGCGATGGCACTGATGGTGGCGTCGATTGATTCCTGTAAATCCGGCGTGATCTGCATCTGAAAACTCGTTGTCATTATACATTACCGGAACGGGCGCATTAAAGTGAGAGGCCCAGTCTCCCTCCCCATTTCGCAAAAGGGGGATACAGGGGGATTTCGCCTGTTTCTTAAATCCCCCTTAACAGGCTGTCTAAAAAGTAGTCCAGAAGAGTATGATTTGTATCTGGTGCCTCGACTCGCTCAGATATGAGCAAAATGCTTTTTGGACAGCCTGTTAATCCCCCTTTTTCAAAGGGGGAGACGGGATTTTCGTACTGTGGTACCGGCTGCGGTATGGATGCATGCGGTTCGCGGTCGGTGTATAATAGGCTAGAATTGGGGCGCAACCCGGGTTAGTAGCCAGATTCTTCCTGTCACAAGATCAAAGACTGACCGTCTGGCGTGGGCCAGCCAGGAGAGCGGAATTGGCGCCGAACATAGACCAGCCAAAGAAGACGTTTCAGAAGTGGGCGCAATCTGAGCTCTTCATTTACGCCGCTGAGCTGGGGGAGCTCTCGAGGAAAGTCCGCGATCTGACGTCGGGTGTGGCTGACCGGGAGCAGCAGATAGACCAATTGGTCGGTTTTGCCGTCGCCATACGGGAAGACACAAGGCAAAGAATTGCCTGCGAATTGCATGACCGCGTTGCCCAAACTCTAGCTACGGTTTTCCAATACCTGGAGGCGCTGGGCCCAACCACCGAGCCGGGATCTGCGGTGAACGAGAGTATCAACCGGGCTCGCGAGTTGCTGAAAGAGGCCATAAGAGAGTCCCGGAATATCATGGATGACCTGTATCCCCGCAGCCTGGACGGGGTTGGCCTGGTGACACTCACCAGAGAGGAATTGCGCCGCTTTAAGGAATATACGGGATGTAAGACCGGGCTATCCGCCCAGGGGAGAGTCAAACCGCCGCGAAATGTGGAGTGGCTCTCTACCGGATCTTGCACGAAGCGTTGACAAACATAAAGAGGCATGCCAGAGGGGTGAACCGGGTCACCGCCAGAGTCAAGTTCTCTCGCCGCTCCGTCACGCTCGGCGTTGAAGACGACGGATGTGGATTTGATGTCAAGGTGGTCAGGCAGCACCTGGGCGGGCTGGTCACCATGCGGCAGAGGGCCGAGCAACTCGGGGGGACTTGCGAGATAGTGAGCTGCCCCGGCCGGGGGACCGCCGTAAACATCTCGATTCCGTTACCGCCCGGCGGCGGAAAAAGGAAACGGATGCCAACTGCAAAGACCTAATACAAACGTCACAATTGTGATGAGCCGAGCCCGTAGGGGCAGACCTGCGTGTCTGTCCGCGGGCGAACACGCACCAGTGCGGCGGTCCAAGCTGTGGAGAATAGATGGGTAGGTTGAAGTCAGGCTGCACGTCGCCATCATTGGGGATGGGATCGCAGGAGTGGTATACTTCTAAGCTAAAATCGGGGCTTCCGACAGAGGGGAAATGGCTTATCTCGGCGTCGATCTGATTGAAATTGAGCGCATCCAGGGGGCCATGGACCGCTGGGGCGACCGGTTCTTGCAGCGGGTGTACACGGACAGGGAGGTGGCGTTCCATTCCCGAAAGGCTTCCGTTTTGGCAGTGCAATTTGCCGGTAAGGAGGCGGTCATGAAGCTATTGGGTACCGGGACGAAAGGTGTGGGCTGGAAAGAGATCGAGATTTTGCGTCTTGACAGCGGGAAGCCGGTAGTCCACCTGCACGGGAGGGCCTTGCGCCGGGCCCGGGATCTGGGCAT
>JACQUA010000204.1 GCA_016210565.1 Chloroflexota bacterium | reverse complement strand
TAGAGCAACTCTATCAGGCCTACCAGAAGAAAACCGCAACCCAGAAGGTCAATCCACAGAAAAAACAGACACCCCGTTCGGTTACATTTTACATGACAAAACAATCCCCGGTTGGGTTACCTTGTTAAATGATTTGACACGACGCGCCACGGTGCGGAGGGGCAGGCGAGGAACCTCGCCGCTGCCGCGCCCTCGGGCAGGCCGCGGCCGTCCCGACATGTCAGGATTGGAAAACGTCCAGCTACAGAGGCGGGGACGCCTGTGCCACCCATTGTTTTTCGGGTAATACGACAAATGTCGTTGTGTAGAGGGGTTGATTCGTGGTTTACTCTGGTTGTGGACGAGGGTCCTCAAAATCAAAAACCGTTGCACAAATAGGCGAAGGGGCGTAAAATAGTAGCTGTCCCTGCTGGAAAGGCGTCGCGAAAATGAAAAAAGTCTATCTCGACAATATGGCTACCACCAGAGTCTTGCCGGAAGTGCTTCAGGCCATGTTGCCGTATTTCGGTGAACTCTACGGAAATCCATCGTCCCTGCATAGCTGGGGCGACGAAGCCAGAGAGGCCATGGACGAGGCCAGGGCGAAGGTGGCGGCGCTGATCAACGCTGCTCCGGAAGAAATCATCTTCACTTCCACCGGAACTGAGTCCAACAACCTGGCGATCAAAGGCATCGCCCAGGCCTACCAGGAAAAAGGAAAACACATCGTCATTTCGGCGGTCGAGCACTTTTCGGTGATGCATTCCGTCAAGACGCTGGAAAAGCGGGGGTTTTCGTCCACGCTGGTCCCGGTAGACAAATACGCCATGGTAGACCCATCGGACGTAGCCAGGGCCATCCGGAAGGATACCATCTTGGTCTCAGTTATGCATTCCAACGGTGAAGTCGGCACGATTGAGCCCGTCAAGGAAATCGCGGCCATAGCGAAAAAAGCCGGCGCGGTCTTTCATACCGATGCGGTCGCCAGCGCGGGAAACGTCCCTGTAGACGTCAAGGAGCTGGGCGTTGACGCCCTGAGCCTGGCAGCCAATCAGTTCTACGGTCCCAAGGGGGTGGCTGCCCTCTACGTCAGGCGGGGGGTGCGCCTCGTTCCGCTGTTTGATGGAGGTATCCAGGAAGGGGGCCGGAGGGCGGGAACGGACAATGTGCCCGGCATCGTGGGCATGGGAAAGGCCGCCGAGCTGGCGAAGAAAGACATGGCGGCGCGGGCAAACCTTCTGCAGCCTCTCAGGGACCGGTTGATCGAGGGGGTACTCAAGATTGACCACTCCATCCTGACCGGCCATCCGAGCGCCCGGCTGCCTCATCACGCCAGTTTCTGTATCGAATTCATCGAGGGAGAGGCGATGCTGATGCTGCTGAATTTGCAGGGTGTTGCCGCTTCCAGCGGTTCGGCCTGCACCTCCAGGGCGCTCAAAGCCTCGCACGTTCTGCTGGCCAAAGGAATTCCTCATGCCCTGGCCCAGGGTTCTTTGCTTTTTGGATTCGGAGTGGACCGAACCGCCGGGGATGTGGATTACGTTCTGGAGGTCCTTCCTCCGGTCGTTGACAGGTTGCGGGAAATGTCGCCTCTGTACGACAAGTATATTAAGGCCCGCCACGGAGTAGCTTAAAATGCCAATCTACAGCGACAAGGTCATGGACCATTTCATGAAGCCCCGCAATGTTGGGGAGATCGAGAACGCCGATGGGGTGGGTGAGGTGGGCAACCCAGTTTGCGGCGACATGATGACCTTCTACGTCAAGGTCGAGGACAACCGCTTGAAGGACATCAAATTCAAGACCTTCGGCTGCGGCGCCGCCATTGCCGTGTCCAGCATGGTCAGCGAGATGGCCAAAGGGAAAACCCTGGATGAGGCCATGTCCATCACCAATCAAAGCGTGGCTGAAGAACTCGGCGGGTTGCCCAAGAACAAGCTGCACTGCTCCAACCTGGGGGCTGATGCCCTGCACAATGCAATTCAAGACTATCTGAGGAAAGTTGGTACCGCTACAAAGGAGAAGCCCGATGAAAAAGGCGGCTAAGAAGAAGGTGGATGCGGTTAGAAAATGCCTTTGCCCTTTTTGTGAAGAAGAACTTATGGAGGATGGATCGCCCTTCTGCATGGCGTGCAAGGCCCTGATGCACTACTGCAGCCATTGCAAGATCGTCATCGAAAGATCGGCCACGGTGTGTCCGCGCTGCGGCGGGGCGCTGTCGTAAGTTCCATGCGGAGCGCAGTATACGGAGGAAAAGGGGTACATGGCCGAGAAGGATAAGGTGACGATTGTCCTGTTCAGCGGCGAAATGGACAAGGCTCTGGCGGCTTTGAACATCGCCGTGGGCGCTGCCTCCATGGACATGGAGGTGACCATATTCTTTACTTTTTGGGGGCTGAACGTCATAAAGAGGAACGACGCTAAAGTGAGGAGCAAGGGCATCCTGCGCCAGATGCTCAATTTCATGAACAAGGGGGGCAGCAAGAGACTGCCCCTTTCGCGTATGAACATGCTGGGCATGGGGCCGTGGATGATGGGCAAGCTGATGAAGGAGGCCAAATTCCCCACTGTGGAAGAACTGGTCAATCTCGCTCACGACATGGGCGTGAAGTTCGCCGCCTGCACCACGACCATGGGATTCATGGGCCTGACCAAAGATGTGTTCCTTCCCACGGTCGATGTCTATTGCGGGGTCGCCACTTACCTGGTGGAGGCGAAGGAATCCAAGGTAACCCTGTTCATTTGATTGTCATTGCGAGTCCCGATTTCGTCGGGACGATAGGATCGGGATGACGAAGCAATCTCCTCCGCTGTGCCAGAGTCCCGACAGGTCGGGACAAGGCGGACCGGACGTCTAGCCAACCAGGGGATTGCTTCGTCCCGACGAAATCGGGACTCGCAATGACAGGTCGCACAGCGCCGCCTGCCGGGGTGTTCCGGCGCCGGGTCGATAGCCAACCCTTTTGAGAAAGGTCATCATTATGAAAGCCGACGCCACGCTTGACTGCCTGGGGCTTTATTGCCCCATGCCCATCGCCAATGCCGCCAGGAAAGTGAAGGAGATGAAGAAGGGGGAAGTGCTGGAAGTGGTGGCTGACGACGAGGGAATCAAGGCGGATATGCCGGCCTGGTGTCAGGCCACCGGCAATGAGTTTCTCGGCATGGAAGAAAAGGCAGGAGAAATTAAAGTGTACGTGAGGAAAACCAAGTAGAATGACGAAGTCCGAATGACGAATGACCAGTAAGGAATGACGGAATTCGAATGACCGATGAACTCGAAATGAGGATTCAGAATCCAGCATCCAGCATTCAGGACGGCCAGGCTCATTCTGACTTCTGGATTCTGGATTCTTTCGTTTAGGAGAGGAATATGGCCAGTCAGAAACTTATCGATGCCCTGAACAAGGACCTGGCAGATGAGCTGGGCGCCACTATCCAGTATTTGTGGCACCATTTCATGTGCGAGGGTCTGGAAAGCCCGGCTATTTCGGACCTGTTCAGCAAGACCGCCATGGATGAGATGAAGCACATTGAAAAGCTCGGGGAGAGGATTGTATATTTGGGCGGCCAGCCGGGTACAAAACCCTCTGAAGCGGCGACCGGGGGGAATCTGACCAAAATGGTACAGGACGACCTCGCGGCAGAAAACAGGGCGATTGCCCAATACAGGGCCCACGTCAAGCTGGCCGGTGAAGAAAACGATCCCGTGACCCGCCTGATGCTGGAGAATATCCTTGCCGATGAAGAGGGGCACGCCGATAGCTGGGAGACCGTGTTGGGGATCCGGAAGGGGTAGCGCCTGTCTATGCTACTTTTTCATTCCCCAACGTTGGCGATTCTATTTCAGTGTAATCCATCCCAAACTATGCATGTATTATCTAACGGCTTCACTCTTCCCCTCCCAGCAAGGCTGAAGCCATCCCGATTCCATCGGGACGCCCCACCCGACAAGAGGAGCGACTCCTGAGCAACTACGTAGTCCTTGGTAATGGCGTCGCCGGTGTCAGCGCGGCGAAGAAAATAAGGGAAAAGGACCCCGCGGGGCGCATAGACATCGTAACGACCGAGAGCCACGCCTTTTATTCCCGGCCCATGTTGCCGCGGGTTATCAGCGGCGAGTCCCGGCAAGAGGATATCGTCATTTACGGTCCTGACTGGTACCGGAAGAATGATATCTCGCTTATTCTCGAGGAAGAGGTCACGGACCTCGATCTGGGAAAGAAACAGGCGAAAAGCGCCGGCGGGCACAACTACCCTTTTGACCGGCTGTTGATAGCAACGGGCAGCCGCTGCTATGTTCCGGCGGTCACAGGGGTCGACGGTCCCGGGGTCTTTACTCTCCGGTCGCTGGGCGACGCCCGGCTCATCAAAGAGTATGCAGGCAGGTCAAAGACCGCCGTTATCGTGGGCGCGGGTGTTTTGGGAATGGAGGCAGCGGCGGCCCTGACAAAGCACGGGATCAAGGCGTCTCTGATAGAGTTCGCGCCTTGGATTCTGCCCCGGCAACTGGATGCGACGGGTGCGGCGCTTTTGCAGAAGCTCATGGAAGACAGGTTGGGGTTCAGATTTTGCCTGAACAGCCAGGTGCAGGCGATCAAGAGGGATGGTCAGGCCGGCGGGGTGGTGCTGGCAAGCGGAGAAGAGCTGCCGGGTGACCTCGTGCTGATTTCCGCCGGGGTGAGGCCGAACGTCGAGCTGGCGGGGAAAGCGGGACTGGCGGTGGCGAGGGGTGTCGTCGTTGACGACCGCATGGAAACCAGTGTGAAGGGCGTCTTTGCCGCGGGCGACGTGGCCGAACATCGCGGGACAGTTTACGGTATCATCGGGGCGGCGCAGAGGCAGGGAGAAGTAGCCGGGATTAACATGGCCGGGGGCGCCGAGACTTACGAAGGCACGACCCAATCCAACGCGCTCAATGTACTCGGAGTCAGCCTGGTCAGCGCCGGTGACATCGACCCCGAGGCAAAGCACCCCACCCTCGTCAGGACAGATGAAGCCAGGGGCGTCTATCGCAAACTTGTCCTCAAAGACGACGTGCTTGCCGGGTGTATCCTTCTCAATGATACCCGGGGAAGCGCCGAGATCCTGAAGGCCATAGAGAAAAAGAGGAACGTCAGACAATTCAAAGATGCTCTGCTGGACGACAATTTTGATTACCGGAGCATCGCATGAAGAAACGAAAACAGGAGGTCCCCATGCCTGACAAATGGCGCTGCAATGTCTGCGGCTATGTTCATATCGACACCGAGCCACCGGACATCTGTCCTGTTTGCGGGGCGCCGAAGAGCGCTTTTGAGAAGATAGAGTAAGGAAGTAGGAAGAGTAGGAAGAGTAGTAAAAGCAGGAAAAGTAGAAAAGCATTTGTCCGAAGGAGATTAGCGTGGGCAAAAAAGGGACGAACATTGTTGAGGTCGATGTTTCCGCCCTGGTCGAGGATCTGAACCGGGCGTTTTGTGATGAATGGCTGGCTTTTTATCAGTACTGGCTGTCGGCCCGCCTGGTCGGGGGACCCCAGTCGCCATCTCTGGCAGCCGCTTTCCGGAAGGCGGCTGCCAGTGAGCTGGAGCACGCCGGCGAACTGGCTGACAGGATAACCCAGCTCGGCGGGACGCCGCTCATGAATCCGGGGCAGTGGCAGGAGAAAGCCAACTGCTCATACAGCGAGCCCCCGGACGATCCCCGGGAGTGGAAGGAAATGGTCAAGAACGCTTCGGACGGGGAGGTGTGCGCCATCGAGGTATATCAGGGGCTGGCGAAGAAGGTGCGGGATGGCGACCCTGTAACGTTCAACCTGATAGTCCACATTCTCGCCGAGGAGGTCGGCCACGAGGAACTGTTCGAAAACCTCCTGAGAGGGTAGGCTGGAAGCAGGGAGCCCTTGTGGCACTCGGTAGAACGGGCATCTTGCCCGTTCGTCTGTCTTGACCACTTGATGGTTTTCGAAGCGATACAAGTCTCTCAAAAACAAAGTCTCGCGCCAACGGGAAGAATTGAGAAATCAAAAGTCAAAGATCAAAATGAAAGAAATGGCGGTCAGCTTTCAGCCGTCAGCCGATAGCCTCTTCGCATCTTGTTTTGTCATTTTTCATTGCTGCGAAAATGTCTCTGCGAGTCCCGATTTTGTCGGGACGAAGCAATCCCCGGGTTGGCTGGCCGTCCGGTCCGCCTTGCGGACTCTCGCAACGCGGAGGAGATTGCCGCGCTTCGCTCGGAATGACATTTCCTGGTTTGGCTTAGGAAGGTATTAAATGGAACGATTATGGGCGCCATGGCGGTCCGGCTACATCAAGGCTGAAAAACCGCGGGGATGCATCTTTTGCGACAAGACCAAAGAGAATAAAGACGAACAGAACTACATCGTCTATCGTGGTAAGAAAAACTTCATCATCTTGAACACCTATCCCTATAACCCGGCCCACCTCATGGTGGCGCCCTACAGCCACATCGGCAATCTGGAAGAGCTGACCCGGGAAGAACTCACCGACCACATGGAGGTGATGGCCAAAGCCATCGAAGCGCTGAAGAAGGCCTTCAGTCCGGCCGGGTTCAATACAGGTATGAATCTGGGGCGCGTGGCTGGGGCGGGCGTGGAAGACCATGTTCATTGTCACGTTGTCCCGCGTTGGCAGGGGGATACCAACTTCATGCCGATTATCGGCGATACCAGGGTCTTGCCGGATTCGTTGAGCAATGTATACCGGACGTTAAAGGAGTTCCTCGTGTGAGCTGTCAGCCGTAGCCGCACCCTTTATGGGTGCGCCCCTAAGCAGGCTAAAGCCGTGCGGCTACGGGCCTGCTGAAAGCTGATTGCTGGCGGAGTCAAACGAGTTTCTTCGTAACGCGCCTGACGCCATGTTCCAGGAAGGTTAAGCAATTGACTGCTGACGAAATCAGATCGCTATTCTTGAGTTTTTTTGAAAGCAAGGGGCACAAGATCCTGCCCAGCTCTTCCCTGGTGCCCTATACCGATCCGACGCTGTTGCTGACCACGGCAGGCATGGTGCAGATCAAGCCCTATTTCCTGGGCGAGGCCACCCCTCCCAGCCCGCGCCTGGCATCGTGTCAAAAGTGTTTCCGGACCACGGACATCGACTCTGTCGGCGACGCCCGGCACCTGACTTTCTTCGAGATGCTCGGTAATTTCAGCGTGGGGGACTATTTCAAGGAGGAAGCCATTAACTGGGGGTGGGAGTTTGTCACCCGGCGCCTGGGAATGCCGCGGGAGCGCCTCTTGGTGTCGGTCTTCCGGGACGACGATGAAGCCTTTAACTACTGGCGGAAGATAGGCTTCCCGGAGGAAAAGATCTTTCGCTGTGGCGAGAAGGACAACTTCTGGGGCCCGGCCGGCGACTCCGGTCCGTGCGGCCCCTGCAGTGAGATTCATTGGGACTGCGGCAATGAGTACGGGTGCGACCGCGTGGACTGCGGCCCGGGGTGCGGCTGCGGGCGCTTTGTGGAAATCTGGAATCTGGTGTTCACCCAGTTCAACCAGGACAAACAGGGACGGAGGACGCCCCTGCCGAAACCGAACATCGATACCGGAATGGGCCTGGAAAGGGTAGCCATGGTACTCCAGGGCAAGCGCAATGTTTACCAATGCGACCTGTTTGCTCCCATCGTAGGCAGGATCAAGTCTCTGTCGCCGGCGGACGGGCTAAACGGCGAAACCGCGGAAAAGGCCGTGAAAATAGTCGCCGAACACGGCCGCGGGGCCGTCTTCCTTATCTCCGATGGCGTAATTCCCAGCAACGAAGGCAGGGGTTATGTCCTGCGGAGAATCCTGCGGCGCTCCATGGCCCTGGGCAAGAGGCTCGGGCTGCCCCAGGGATTTCTTAACGAGGTGGGTCAGACGGTCATCAACAAGATGGGCGGGGCCTATCCCGATCTTGTATCTAACCGGGACTACATACACAAGGTTATCAGGATCGAAGAGGAGAGGTTTGATCGCACTATCGACCTCGGTCTGGGCATTCTGGAAGGGATAATGGCCGGGGCCAAATCCAGGAACATCTCCGCCATCGCCGGGACCGAGGTGTTCCGCCTCTACGATACGTATGGGTTTCCCGCCGAGCTGACCGCGGAGATCGCCGCCGAACAGGGCCTCGCCATTGACGCCGGCGGCTTCGAAAAGGAGATGACCCAGCAGAAGGAGCGGGCCAGGGCGGCGGCGAAATTCGGGACCCGTGAGCGGACCTTCCTGGCTGACTACAATTCCCTGGCTCTGCCGCCGACCCAGTTCGTGGGGTACGAGACCACAGCGACTGAAGCAAAGGTGCTTTTCGTGGCGGCTGAGGGTGGGGCCGAGGGAGCGGCGAGCCAGGGGCAGGAGGTGGAAGTGGTGCTGGATATCACTCCTTTCTACGGGGAAAAAGGCGGGCAGGTGGCCGATACCGGCAGGATTGCCGGAAGCGACGGCTGGGTGGAGGTGGCAGATGTCCAGTGGGCGCGCTCGGATATCATCGTTCACCGGGGAAAGGTGGGCCGGGGGCAACTCCGTGTTGGAGAAACGGTCAGAGCAGAGGTGTCCCCGGAACGGCGTCTGGATATCGCCCGCAACCACACGGCGACCCATCTCATCCAGGCCGCGCTGCGGCAGGTCCTGGGACAGCACGTGCGCCAGTCCGGTTCGCTGGTCGACCCGGATAAGCTGAGATTCGATTTCAGCCAGATGGGGGAGGTGAGCGGGGAGCAACTCAGAAGCGTGCAACGGCTGGTAAACGAGAGAATCCGGGACAACGCGCCGGTGCAGACCGAAGTCCTTCCCTACAACGAAGCGCTGGCCCGGGGCGCCACGGCCATTTTTGAAGAAAAATACGGCGAAACCGTCCGGTTGGTGAAAATAGGCGAGCCTTCTTTCAGCCAGGAGCTGTGCGGCGGCACGCACCTGAAGAGCACCGGCCAGATCGGGCCGTTCTACGTCATCAGCGAGGGAAGCATCGGGTCGGGGCTGCGGAGGCTGGAGGCTGCCACCGGACGGGGAGCGGAGCTCTATGCCGAAGAGCGCATGAAGGTACTGGACAGGCTTTCCGAGGAGTTGAAGGTATCATGCCCTGATCTCCCGGCCAGGGTTTGCGCCCTGGTTGAAGACTTCGAGGAAGAGCGAAAGAAGTCGGCGGCCCTGGAAAAGGAACTGGCCCGGCGGGACGCGGAATCGCTATTGGGCCGGGTTGTCCAGGTCGATGGGCTGAAGGTGCTGGCGGCCAGGGTTTCCGTGTCCAGTCCTGAGACGCTGCGGGAGATAGGCGACCTGCTGCGCGACAGGCTCCAGAGCGGGGTGGTGGTGCTGGGCGCGTTGATTAACGACAAGCCGAGCTTCATTGCCATGGTGACGCCCGACCTGGTGAAGAGGGGTTTCCACGCCGGCGATATCATCAAGAAGGTGGCCAGGGTGGCCGGGGGCGGCGGAGGGGGTAAGGCAGACATGGCGCAGGCCGGCGCCAGAGATAAGGAAAAACTGGAAGACGCCCTGGCAGAAGTCAAGGCAATTCTCAAAAAGGCCGTTTCATGATGTCGTGTCTCGGACAAATTGGGCAGAGGCTAATGACGAAATTCGAAGTCCGAATGACGAGTCAAATCGGAATGACGAATGGGGAATGACAAGACCTCGTCTGAATATTCGAATTTTGAGCATTGCTCAGAAAATGTCACCCTGAGCCGGAGCCCTGAGCGAAGCGAAGGGGCAGTCGAAGGGTCTTTCGTCCGGC
>JACQUA010000213.1 GCA_016210565.1 Chloroflexota bacterium | reverse complement strand
CCTGGACAACTTTGGGGAGAATGCCCCACTTCAGCAAAAGGGAAGCGTGGGTATGCCGGGCGTCATGCAGGCGGAAAACCATCAGGCCACACCTGGCGGCCAGCGTTTCCCAGGCCCGGGTGATCGTGTTAGGGCGCAGCGGCTTGCCTTCAACGGCGCTGAACACCAGGTGTTCGTTACCGAGGGGGAGTCCAAGCATGGCCCGGTCATGTTCCTGCCTTTCCTTGTGCTCCTGGAGTGCAAGGACCGCCGGGGGCGGCAGGGCGATGGTGCGCCGGCTTCTGGCCGATTTGGGTTCAGTGAAGATGTAGCTGCCATCCTTGAGCTGGTGCAGGCCCCGGTTGACGCAAATCTGGCCGAAAATGAAGTCGATGTCCTTCCAGGAAAGCCCCAGCAGTTCCGACCTCCGCATTCCGGTATAGATCGCCGTCAGGAAGAGGTGATGATAGGGGCTGTCTTTTGCTGCTTCCAGGAAGCGGTTGACATCATCCTCATCCCAGGTCTGCATCTCGATACCCCGCTTCTTGGGCGCGTCTACGGCGTCGGCCACGTTCCGGCTGACCATGCCCCACTTGACGGCCGTCTGCAGGGCCACGTGAAGCACGGCATGATGATAGCGGACGGTCCCGGCGCTGCGGCCGCTTTCCAGCATGGCGGTGTAGTGCCTTTGCAGGTGTTCGGGGCGAAGCTGCGTCAGGGGTATGGCGCCCAGGTCCGGGATAAGGTGCGCCCGGATGATGTCCCGGTAGCGTTCGAAGCCCCTGGGGGAAAGGTTCGGCTTGTAGTCGGTTAGCCAGCGTTCCAGGTAGTCAGCTACGGTAGTTTTCCCCGGCCTGGCGAAGCTCCCGGTATCAAGCTGGTGCAGTAGTTCCGCCAGGCGCTTTTCCGCGTCCCTTTTGTTTCCCTTGACGCTGAGCCACTGGTATTTCTTCTTGCCGGTAGCCGGGTCAACGCCCAGGTAGACCGAGATGCTGTAGCTATCCTTGCCCCGTTTTTCGATGTGGCCTCTCATGCTATGCCTCCTTTTGCTGCTGTTCTTGTCCGGTAGCTTTAGTAGCCTGGGCCGCAGCCTGGGCCGCCCATGCCGCCTTCATTTTGAGCCTAACCTTTTCATACTCCGCCGGCTCAAGTCCTATCTTCAAAGTGTAACTGCCCTCGAGAAACGACAAACCGGCTTTTATTGTTTTCAGGTCCCGTTTCTGGCGGGCACCGACCAGTGACGGAAGAACCGCCGGGTCTTCCAGCCGGCTGTCCCTGTACTTCTGCCCCATTATCTCGGCCACGCGCTCCATTGATGCGTAGGTTCTTACCACAGCCCAGAGAAACGTTAAATCCATATCGCTTAACTCCGCAGTGGGTTTGTTTAGGAATCCAACCTTGCACAAATTCCCAACCCAGAGTGCTTCCCGTATGGTGAACACGTTATAGGGCCAATCGTACCAACCTGCCATGGGTAGTGGTGATTTAAAGCTTTCATCCCTCTCCTGCGGCATTTCCACACAGTTCATATAAATCTCCAGCACTAATGGCACAGCCTCAGGCGGAATAGGGTGTTCTACCAGGGCAATAACAGACCAGGGCTCATCCAAAGCCTTTGACTCAACCGGGCGGTTTTCATCCTTCTTGCGATAATCATAAAGCATCTTCTGAACCGTTCTTAACTTTGGCAAGAAGTGCATCTTCTTTTCCGAGGCCAGGACCGCCTCAAGCTCAGCGTGTACCTGTCTCCCGGATAGCTCCCTTCCCCCAAGATGTTCCCCGTTCCCCTGGGTTATTCCGTCCAGATAGATTCTTATCACCATCTTCTTAACTTGGTCGGTGACTCGCGGGCCTAGACCCATGCGTTTTCCCTCCTGGTGTGCGCAAATACGCATATACACTGCATATGCTTGCCACTGATGGTTCATTGTATTACGCTAATTGTAACATTACATTAGTCTAATGACAAGGGGGTTACGAATGGCTACAAAACTTAAAGATGCTAGAACTGCGAAAGGACTATCACAGCTTGCCCTCGCGAGGAAGGCACGAATGGCACCGTCCGATGTCAGTCGCATTGAAAATGGCTGGCTTCACCCTTATCCTGACTGGCGCAAACGGCTCGCCAAAGCCCTGGGAGTGGCGGAGAAAGAGCTTTTTCCAGAGGAGGCCGCCAATGCCGGAAAGTGAGGCCCTGACCCTGACCATCGCCGAGGCCGCCCGCGCCCTGGGCATCAGCCGCCATCTCGCGTACGACTTGGCCCGCCGGGGGCGTATCCCGGTATTGCGCCTGGGCGACCGCCGTCTGGCGGTGCCGCGGGCGGCTTTCCTGGACTTCCTCTCCGGTCGCTGGACGCCGCCCGAAGGGACCGGCCATGAGCACAAATAATAACGCCCTGCTGGCGGCTGCGCTGTCTTACGTCGCGCAAGGCTTCAAAGTGTTTCCTCTTAAGGCAGGTGGCAAGAAACCCATTACGCCGCACGGCCTGAAAGACGCTTCACAGATTCAAGCCACTATCACGGAATACTGGAGCAAATACCCTGATGCCAATATCGGCTTGGTGTGTGACGGCTTGCTGGTCCTGGACTTTGACGGCAAGGCCGGGGTTGAAAGCAAAACACAGCTAATAGCGAAATATGGAGAGCTGCCGCGCACATGGGTAATTAAGACCGGCGGTGGTACTCAGGCGGAACCAAAAGAACAGGGTGAACACTACGTGTACCGGGTGCCTACAGATTTGAATATAAGGCCCGGAGCCGGTAAGTACGGCTACCAGAATTTAGATATCAGGGCCAATGATTCTTACATAGTAGCCGTGCCTTCAATTACCAGACTACCCTACGAGACCATAGACGGTTCACCGATTGCGCAGGCACCGAGGTGGCTGATCGACCTGGCGCGCGATAAAGGTCGTAGGCCAGCATCCGGGGGGGCACAGGATTCACCGATACCAGATAAAACGCGAAACGACACGTTGACCAGCATGGCCGGGGCCATGCGACGTAAGGGGGCCAACCAGGGTGCCATTGAGGCGGCTTTAAGAGAGATAAACGCGAGCCAATGTCAGCCGCCGCTATCAGACGATGAGGTGATGAAGATAGCCCAGAGCGTAAGTCGCTATCACCCAAAACCGGACGCGCCCCCCCGGCCGAACGAGGCTAACCGCCTGGTGAAACTGGTGGAAGACAGGGAGGTGATTCTATTCCATGATGATGTGACGACCCCCTTTGCCCGCGTGCCAATCGAAGAACGTTTTGAGACGTGGCCCTGCCGTAGCACACAGTTCAGGCGGTGGTTGGCCGGGCAGTTCTGGCAAACGGAAGCAAAGGCGCCAAGTGCCGAATCAATCAGCGCGGCCCTGAATGTCATTGAAGCGAAAGGCTGCTTCGAAGGGGAGGAACACATCTTGCAGAATCGGGTAGCGCGGCACAACGGCGGCATCTACTACGATTTGGCGGACCGGCGATGGCGCGCCGTCATGATCACGCCTGAAGGGTGGGAGATAGTCAATCAGCCGCCAATACTATTCAGACGCTATGCGCATCAGGCGGCCCAGGTGGAACCGGCCCGGGGCGGCGACCCGAGAAGACTGCTGGACTTCGCCAACATCAAAGACGAGGCTCAAAAGGCGCTATTCATGGTATATGTGGCTTCGTGTTTCATCCCGGACATCCCGCACCCGGTTCCCCAGTTGCATGGTGGGAAGGGATCGGCGAAAACGAGCTTGTTCCGCTTCGTCAGGCTCATAGTCGATCCGTCCACCACGCCGGTTCTGTCCCTGCCCAGGAGGAACAACAACGAACTCGTGCAAACGCTGTCGCACCATTGGTTGTCCTGCTTCGATAACGTGTCCTATTTGAGTGACGAGTTTTCGGACACCTTTTGCCGGGCGGTCACCGGGGAAGGATTCAGCAAACGGGAGCTCTATTCAGACGACGATGACATAATCTATCGCTTCCGGCGATGCGTAGGACTCAACGGCATTAACATATCGGCGATCAAACCGGACCTGCTGGACCGGGCCATTCTCTTTCACCTGGAAAGCATCTCAAAGGAGAAGCGGCGGGAAGAAAGGGTACTTCTCGAGGAATTCGAAAAGGCCCGGCCGGGGATTCTCGGCGGATTCCTGGACGCGGTTAGCAGAGCCATGAACATCTACCCCAATGTGCGCTTGCATGACTTGCCCCGAATGGCCGACTTCGCCCGGTGGGGCTGCGCCATAGCTCAGGCCCTGGGCTATTCCCAGGACACTTTCCTGAGTAGCTATGATGAAAACATCGCCAGACAGAACGAGGAAGCCCTGGCGAGCAACGCCGTCGCGACGGTCCTCATGGCCTTCATGGAAAGCAAAAACGACTGGACGGGCAGCCCATCCGAGCTCTACCAGAACATTCTTGGAAAAGCCGAAGAGATGAAGGTCAACACCAAAGCGAAGAAGTGGCCCGGCGCGCCGTACATTTTGACGCGGCGACTCAATGAGCTGCAAGCCAATTTTGACGCGGCAGGGATCACGATCAAGGAACTTCCCAAGACCGGGAAAGAGGGGCGGCGGTTGGTTGTTGTCAGAACGCCTGCCCCTTCCCTTGAAGTACCAAATAATGCCGTCACTGGCGTCACTGCCGTCACCATAGATACAAACTCAGGGCCTTCCAGTGACGCCAGTGACGCCACTGATGGGGACAAGGGAAAAGTAGCGTCACTATCTGAGGAACCCGCAAGTCATACTTGCGGTGACGCTAGTGACGCCAGTGACGCTATTTTTCCTGACCTTACGGGGAACGGTGGAAGAGAAGAGATTTTGACCATGTGGGCGCGCCGCGGCCGGCCGCTGATTCATCTTGGGCCCGGGGAGAACTGCGAGGACCTGGAGGCGCTGCTTGGCAATCCGGCCACGCCAGAGCGCCACCTGGCGGTGGTGCGGGCCTGGTTCGAGGCTGAGAGCACGAGGGACAAGCCATGAGAGTCCTGGTAGCAGAACGTGGCGAAATCATAAGCAAGGGGGAGGCCGCCCTTGTAGTGGAGTTTTTCGATTGGGGATTCCGGGTTATTTCGCCAAAGTTCGGAGTCCAAGAATACTGTAGCGATGTCGAAAGGCTACTAGCTGGCCCGGACTTGACCGACGTGCGCCTGAATGCCCTGCGCGCCTGGGTAATCAGAGAAAAGGAAAGCAACAATGCCAGTACGCCGTTATCGTAGCTGCCCGAAATGCCATGCCGTCTTCCCTGGCGGCCAGCTCAAACCCCTTCGCTATGGTCCTGGCCACTATCACAAGCGGGGCGGCAGCCTGCGCCGGTGTCCGAAGTGTGGGAAGACGGGCTTCACCCAGGATTTTCCCATCGTCAAGGATAAGGGGGAAAGCCAATGAAGTATAGGGAACTGGTCAAGGCCGTAAACAGCATACTGGCCGGGTATTCCGTGCAACTCACCTTGCGCCAGGTGTATTACCGATTGGTGGTAGCCGGGCTAATAGCCAATACTCGCAGCGATTACAATCAGTTGTCTAGCCAAACAGTGAAGGCCAGGGAAAGCGGGGACGTAGACGACCGCCGGTTCACCGACCGCAGCCGCCGGATAGACGACGTTTCTTTTGACAGTCCTGGCAGTTTCCTTGAGGTATGCCAGAATACCTTGAAGGGGCGATACGTCCGGCGCTTCTGGGACAGCCAGTCGGTATACTGTGAGGTGTGGGTAGAGAAGGATGCCTTGAGCCAGGTACTAGCGGAGGCGGTCTACCCATTCAATACCATCGTAGCGCCTTCACGTGGCTACAGTTCTTACAGCTTCTTGCGCGAGGCAGCCAGCAGGATTAACCAGCATTGTGGCGACGGCAAGCGGGCGGTCATACTTCACTTCGCAGACCACGACCCCAGCGGCATTGACATGAGCCGGGACCTACAGGACCGGCTAGCCAAGTACTGCGGACGGCGCGAGGTTGAAGTCCGGCGAATAGCACTAACCCATGACCAGGTACGAGAATACAAGTTGATACCGAACCCGGTAAAGCAAGCCGACCGGCGTAGCACCGAGTATGTTAGCCAGTATGGTGATGAGTGTTGGGAGCTGGACGCTATAGAGCCTGACGAGCTGATAATGCTCTGCCAGGCAGCCGTACAAGGGTTGATAGAAAACGGAGGGACTTGGCAAGCCATTAAGAAACAGGACGAGGCGGAGCGCGAAGCCCTGATAAAACAGTTGAAGGGCATAGTAGCGTGAAGGCAGCTACCAGACCATGAAGTGAAGGGCCACCAATGAGACGCGAAAGACCGCAGTCAGACAAACATCTGCCTGAGTGTCAATGCTTTCAATGCACTGCCCGGAAGGCCGCAAAATCCCCACGACCGCCTATCTGCAAGCCTGTGAAGGCACGGCAATGAGGCCCACAGTGGTAGTAGTTACACCCACCCGGCGCCCGATGCTGGCCCTGAGCAATTTCCAGAAGGTTTCAGGAAAGGATAGTAAGACATGGTTCAACTTACTAACAGACAGCTTTGTCATGCTACCCGCAAAGACGGGCAGCCCTGCCAGGCCCCGGCGCTAAGCGATGGGTTCTGCTTCGGCCATTCCCCGGCCCTGGCAGAGAAGGCCAGGCAAGCCCGGCTACGAGGCGGCCAGAACAAGGCCCAGGCCGTCAGGCTTCGCCGCTTGATTCCGCCGCGCCTGGCGCCCATCTTTGACCGCCTCGAACAAGTCCTTGACGAACTTCACAGCGGAAAGCTGGACCCGCGCATAGGCAGTAGCATGGCCACAGTAGCCGCCGCCATGTGTCGGCTTCTGGCAGTCGGCGAGCTCGAGGAACGGGTACGAAGCCTTGAAGAATCTTCAAAGAACGCGAAGAGGTGAAGGATGTCAGACCTTGAAAGGCGAGTCGACCAGTTGGAAAAGCGGACCGGCCCGAAACAACCCATCTTCATCTGTTTCGAGTACGAAGGCAGACCGGAGACTCCCCCGGAAGAATGGGACCGGCTTGAAGCCGAAGCTATCGAAAAGAACCCCGGCCAGCAGATTTATTTCCTATACCCGCCGGAAGTCCCCGGCAGGGGAGACACCCATGCCAAAGAGCATTGAAACCCGACTGGAACGCCTCGAAACAATCACCGATCCCCAGGGGATAAAGGTAACCTCTGTTTGGATCATGCTCCATCCTGACCGAAAACCTACCCCGGACGAAGCAGCCCGTCTGGAAAAGGAAGCCCAACTCCGGTACCCCGACTGCGAGAGACCCATCATCGAATGGAAGGGGGGTTCCAGTGGCACAAGACCTTGAAAGACGAATCTCGAATCTTGAGCAAACGGCGCAGGTGATTGGGGAAGACGAGCAGCCGACCATCGTCATTACTTCCCATATCCCCCGGCCTGGCATGGACCCTCGAAGGCTGGGCACGCGCCAGGAGCAGATAGCGCGGGCTAAGGCCGAGAATCCCCGCCAGCGCCTTATCGTGGTCTATGTCCCTGGTGAGGGTATGCGTCCGTAAGGGGCACGCCGGAAAAGCCGTCAGAATCGCAAAACCGCCAACGGGGGTTTTCGGGCGCCGGCGTCGGTATTGGCTGCTGCCAGCCGCCCGAAGGCGAAGCCGGAAGACTGCCAGGGGCACAGCACCCCGTCAGGCCGTTCCATGAGATTGTCACCGGGTGACCAGGAGTCACGGGGGAAAGGCCTCAGTGATGAACAAGACATCGCCCGGGGTTTGAACGCGAGGGCATGGGCGCGGGCTATGCCGCGCATGGCGGGCATAACATGAATGGGCTGAAATTATCACCGTCCACCATGGGCGTTAACTACCGCGACCTGGCGAAGATGAACGCCCAGCTTTCTCACCGCATAATCTTTGCGGGCCGGGTGGTTCAGGGCTGACTTGGGTTGAAGCGTTCAAACATGCGCGAAGAACTTGATTCTATTTTCTGAGTGCGCCGTATAACAAGAAACCGCCAACAACAAAGGGTATAGAACTCTGCGACCCTATTCTTGTCCACAAAGGCGCGTTAGGGCTGTCCGGCACTGTCAAGGCCAGAACAATAAGCTCCACTGTGGCAATAATACCTGCCCAACAAATACTCTGTCTGATCCCCCTCCAATACTTGAGGTCAAATGTTTCACTAACAATGTGGCGCGCAACCCAGTTAGGAAACAATGAGGTTTGCAGTAGCGCCTTGTCACTGGGACGTTCAATAAAGACAACCACAATCCAGCCAAACGGAAGGAATGGAAGGACAATCCACCCTGGCCACCATATAGCACCTTTTTTCTGCTTGAAAGTCCAAGCCAAGACTGACAAACACAGCCCCAGACCAATGAGTACCAGCATTAGCTCTTTTGTGTCAGCCCGGTCCACCGAAGCCACAAAATAATAGATTAGCGCACCTAAACCCATCGCCATTGCATCTGCTGCATCAAGACTGCCGAAGCCAGCGAACACAAGGCCGAGTAGGATTGACAGAACGGCAGTTCCGTTAGGATGCCGTTGGAACCAATTCTGTGATCTCACCACGTGCCGCAATCTACCTCTCTTTCAGCTACGCACGTCCAGCCGCATGTTCCCAGGCAAACTGGCCAGACCCATGTGCCCCGGCCCGGCAAGGGCTCACCGTTCATAATACTCTGCCGGCGGCTTAATCAAATACCACGTCAGTGGCCATCTTTCCGCCATACATAGCTTTGCGTGTTTTGCGTCCTTTTCAGGGTCAGGTGCTAGCATGATGTATATGGTGGCAAGCAAGGCGACAACAGCGCCCGGGAGCAGAAGTATGGGGCGAAGATACCAGGCATGGAGCCATAGCCAACTTGTGCCCAACAGAAAGACTATAAACGGCAGCCATATGAGAGTGAGGACAAGGATCAAAACGCCGAAAGTTATTGCAACAAGGCAACCGCCGATGCCAGTGGTAGCTATCTCAAGGGGAACCAAGACAATTGTTGCTCCCGTGAGCACCCTAACCAAAACCATAGCGCTTTTTGTCAAGATGTCCTTCGGAGCATTCAAGTCAGCCAGGCTCATCCTGTATTCCATGTCAGAAATCTGTCCCCAGTCATACATTAGCTGCCTCCCAAAATGTTGCGCGATAAACCTTCCAGATTATAAGCTCAGAGACTTAGGTAGTCAAACAGCTTTGCCAACGGGGATTTTCCGGCCCGGCGTCTGCCAGCTATGCCGTGAAGCTGGAGGGCCGGAAGCATGGGCTGGTGCTTTCACCGGCGCTTCCTCGCCGGAATCACTCCCGGCGATACCACTTCCACACGATACCACTTGACAGCAGCAAACACATGCCGTCACAATGTAGTACACGATAACAGTCTTGGGAACGGCTGAATACCAGGCTTAATCGTCCCCGCCGTTCACCTCTTCGGGCGTGAACTGGCGGGGTTTGTTTTATTGGGATACTGCTAGTATTCTGGCCAGTTCTCGTCCCTTTTTATCTCTACATCTTGGGTCTGGAGCGAGACTTTCATTGGAGCAGAAGACGATCGCTCAGCCTTTTTCCATTCTCTTTTCCTGCGACGAACGAATATTATCGGCAGAAGCCCCAAAAGGAAAGATGGGATAATCCAGAAAGAGAAAATCTGCATAATCTCCGCGGGGGAAAGCCCGGTAAACCCTATTGTCGTGAGAAGTATAGAGGAAGTCGATAGAAACCCGGTAGGTAGGGTGAGGATACTTGAAGTTAAAGATACCTTCCAAGCTCGTCTCTTCAGAGTGCAGATTCCGCCAACAATGACAAATATGGCGACAAGCATAGCCCCAAAGCTGGGCCAAATGAGTTTTTGCGGTGTCGTCATCACCATAACCATCGTAAACTCGATTATCGCACCAATTATCATCATAATACCTGCCGCAATTCTCATTCTGGCCTCCTTTCAGTTGACCCAGTGCCGCCACAAGACGGGTTGATATTCAGCCTCCGATGGCCGCGCAAGTTGGGGAAAATCAATGAAGCTCCTAGACTTCCAACCCTTCACAATCATGGAATAACCAGTGCTACCTGAACCGGGTAAATCATGCCATTTCCGAGCGCCTAAGTCAACAAGCCCAAAGGCCGTCTTGCAGGTGACTGGCTTGCCCGGCGTTTTAGCTCTTTCCGGGAGGCGTCATGTTTTCCCTCCGCCGTCTTTGATTTTCTGCCCCTATCTAAATGAACGTGGAATTTTGCTATTCTTTTGCTAATCTACCAGGCGAAACAGGACATCACAGGACATCACCACAGATATAAAGCGGGATTTTTGCCACTTAACATAAAAACACTGTTTTGTATCTGAAAGCACCATCCGGCATGCCTAGCTACGAATCCGGTATGCGCTACCAGCTTCAAAAAGAGGGGTAGGACTGTACAATAAACAGAACCCCTCGCATTCTGTTTGGTGGTACCCTACAGCGATTTGACTAGGCAATAACAAAGCTAAGGGCGCTACCCCTGAAGCGACGCCAACGAAAACCAATAAGATACCCATAATCGCCAGAAAGATGTCTTCAGAACTGAAGATGATCCCTTGCCGGGGTCTGCCGGACCAGAGCAGTCTTTCTCTAGGTCGAAGTTCCGATTGGATCAACGCTTCCCGCTGCGTCCCCTGACCCCGGTGCGCTTAACTCACCCTACCCGTCAAGATCCTGCCTGCCGCCTCTTCATAGGTAACCAGCACCAAATGGCGATCGAAATACCAAGAGCCAGAGCAACGGCGCGGCCAGCCAGGTCCCAGATCAGTTCCTCCCGGGAAAGGACTCTTGCGGAGGACGGGTCGGCGCGATAATAACGGATATCGAGGCTCTCTCCGGGCTTGGGTACCGGCCTATCCGCGACTACCCGTTCGTGGAGCCTGGCCCACGAAGAAAAGATCGGACTGATGTTCCGGGACTCGTCCGATTGCCCTGTATCACTCGTCATTCGTAACTTCCTTTGGTGACTGGGTGAGTCCGCGAACCCACCCCGCCGTCCTAGTCCTCATCTCGACCGTGGGCCGATGAACGCCCCCACCACCCCGCCCATCATGCCCCAGACGGCCGTCCATACGGCGGCTATCAACCCCAGGCTGAACCCGCCGGGGTAGCCCAGCATCTGGTCCACCGGGCCGCGAACTATGATGAACCAGCTCGCCAGGCCAATCGTCGTGCCCACTGTGCTGCCATGAGAAACCGAGGACTCGCCGCTGGGTTTCGAGGGCTCTTGTTGAATACTCATGCTAATGCTCCTTTCAATTCAGCCCCGGTCAGTCGCCTGGTCCGAGGTTGCAATCGTTAGTAACCAGCAGGGAGTGGCGATGCGCTTGCCCGGCTCTGCCCTCGCTCCTTCCGCTCTTGACTCTCGATGAACGAGATGGCGAACACCCATGCCAGAAGGCACGCTCCCAGCCAGATGGCATCCTTCAGTAATCTATTTCCCACAAAGATCCTGGCTGAAGAGGGGTCGGCGCGGTAGTACCGGATATCGAGGGTCCCGCCCTCCGTGGGGAAATCGCTCATTCCCATTGGGACCAGAAGGAGTCGAGGCCAGTCTAAAGGCACGGAGACTGTTGTCCTGGTGGGTTCTCCGTTTACCGGATAAAGCACCGAGGCTTCGGCAAGGACCCCCGATTCATAGCGCTCGTGGGCCCTGTAGGGTTCGCCCTTGACAGTAACGCTCTCGACCACCGCGGTCGCGCTGTCGGTCCTGAGCGCAAATATGGCATCGCTCACAGTGACCATGGGTAGGATGAATGTCCCTAGTAATGCGGCATACAATGAGGAAACTGCCAAGATGAATGCTACTACAACCCCAACAGTCCTGATAGTTCGCCCAATCTTTGTAGCCATCGTTCGCCACTCCTTTCCCCGTGGGGTGGGTGCGCGCACCCAACCCGCGGTCTTGGCTAGAAATATTTGCTGAACTCCGCCAGCACTTTGGCCAGGTCCTTATCGGCAACCCCCTGGAATTCGGCGCCGGTGGCCTGGGCCAGCATGCGCCCGATGTCCATATCCGCGTCTTGGCCGATGCCGATAAAGAAAATTTGCACCGGATGGCTGGTCTTCAACGCCGGCCCGCTGCCGATGACCTCCTGCTTGGCTACCCGCCTTCCCTCTTTATCAACAGCGCTGACATCATTCTCGAAACCGGTGAAACTACGGACGGCCACTTCTTGCCGGGACATCATCTGGATAATGTCGTCCAGGTGCGTCTTACCTTCGTTGGCCTGCCCATCGGTAAGCACCACCACGGCGCGAATGGCGTTGTCCGCCCCGGCCACCGAGTCTGTCATCTCGATACCCCCCTTTATCGCGTCGTAGAGGGCGGTGCCTCCATTCGCCTTCATGTTCTCGATGGCGCCGGAAAGCTCGTAGCGGTTCTGGGACAGCGGCGCCACCGGGACGCGATCACGTATACCGCTACTGAAGGTGAGAAGTCCCACCTGATTATTCTGGGCCATGCCGTCCAGGGCGCGGACCAGTCCCTGCTTGGCCTGGTACAGCTTGGTCCCGGTCATCGAGCCGGAGACGTCCACCACCAGGGTTACGATGCCCGGCCGCTTGACCTCCTGCCAGGACTGTTCGATGGCTGCGGCCACCGCCGGGTCGATGCGCTCGGGGTTGATCACGGGCGCTCGCGGCGCGGGTTCCAACCCGTACCGGCCCGAGATCTTGCTGCTGGGGTCGTTGAGCGGCAAATTGCTCCCCGGCCGGAAGCCGGCGCGCATAAAGGCGCGCTGCTGCTCATCCTGGAGCAGGAAGTCAATCCACTGGTCGGCCGCTTCCTTCTGCTCCTCCGTCACCCAGGCAGCGTTGACCACTCCGGCAATGTTGCTGAAGGCCATCGAGCCCTCCTTGGGATAGACCATCACCATGGGCCGGGATATCGGCGGCGCCTGGACATTCACCCCATCAATGAACGCGCGTTCGCTGCCTTCATACAAATGGATGAGGTTGTCCTCCGGCATCAGGAAGAAATGGCCATATCTGGGTCCCTGGTACACCTTGGTGTTCTGCGGGATGGTGCCCGTCATGTAATGGTCGATCAGCTTCTGGAACTGCTTTACGTAGTTGACCACGTTGGGGTCGGTTATATCCGCCGGGGTGAGCTGGTCTACCGGTTTGCCGGCGGCAATAGCGTAGAGGCTGAAGAGAGCGCTACGCCCGGTACTCGAGGTGGTGGGGTCGGTGAACGAGAGCAGGGGCTTTTGCCCCCACTCGGCCCTGGCGCCGGGATAGCTCGCCCAGCCCTTGGGGTCGTTCCGCAAGGCCACCAGATCGGCATAGCCTATGTCCTTATTGGGCCAACCCAGGGCTTCGGCCATTTCCCGGTAAGTGACGATCCCCACCTGAGACCGGGCAATGCTCCGGGATTTGCCGGTATCCACTGCCGGTCGCCCCAGACCCTGGGTAACGCGGTTAAGCCATTCGGCGGACTGGGGCGTGACAATGGTGGGGTCCGGAATTTCCCGTTCCAGGGGAACCCCGCGGCTAATGCGGGAAAGCAGATCATCGACCTGCAACACCGAATCGCGGGAGAAGACCTCGACCTTGATACGCTTGCCGGACCGGGTCCGGTGCCCGGCCTTATTGAACTCGGCCGACATCTCCTTCAGGAGGCCGGGCCGCACCAGGTGACCGTTGGACCAGTGGACCACGGATACCTCCTCACCCGCTCCACGGCGCCATAAGACGATGGCCGCTACAACCGCCAGGACGACGACCACCAGTACCAGGAAAGTGCTTCTTTTCATCGTTTTTCTCCTTCATGTCGTAGTGACAACTAATTTCAACCTTTGTTCTCCAGGGCCGGCCTCTCCGGCGCAGCGCCCATTTTCTCGGCGGAGCCCGGCTGGCCCTTGGCCTCCTGCAAGAGCCCGCCGGCCCGCTGCATCAGGTTCGCCGA
This sequence comes from Chloroflexota bacterium, assembly GCA_016210565.1. Classification (GTDB taxonomy): domain Bacteria; phylum Chloroflexota; class Dehalococcoidia; order JACQUA01; family JACQUA01; genus JACQUA01. Next base: position 39,661 of record JACQUA010000213.1, on the reverse strand, counting down.
TAGCTCGGTGAGCCGGGCGATATTCTCCCGGGCGACCTGGATGCCTTCTGTCCGCAGGCCGTCGGCGATATCCATGGCTTCGATCAAGTCGTTATGGGCCTGCGTGATCTTGTCCATGGCAATCACGGGGTGGGTGTAGAGGTCGCCGATCTCCTGGGTGTGCCTTTTTATGGCGGCGGCGTTAGCCGTGATCACCTTGCCCAGGAACTCCCTGGTGCGGCGGGTAGCCTCCATGACCGCCTCCTGGCGGACCAGGGCGGACTGGATGGCCAGTCCCACGGTTATCACGTTGGTGGATAAGGTCAACGTCCGGTCGACGGCCTGGCCGAGGCGGTTGTTGTTCTGCCGGCTCATCTCGATGCTGACGAAGTACTGGACATGCACCTCCTCCATGGTCCGCAGGTCCTGGACGCGCATGGCCACATCGTGGAGGGCGCCCCGGATTTTTTCCCGCTTGATGGCGTCCGGAGTATGCTCTAAGAGCTCCGTCAGTTGCTGCATCAGGAGTTCGCCGAGGTAAGCGCTGCGCTGGACGGCCGGTTGTTGCGCCTCGATCTGCTCGTAAAGCTTGCGCAACTCCACGTTGTCCCGCACCAGCATGGTGCGCCCCTCACGGAGCCGGGTCTCGATCAAAACCACCTGGCGCGAGACCGGCTCATACTTCATCGCGATCTTTTGCAGGATGCGCACCGGGTTGCGACCGCCGCCGACGGGGACAATGTTGTAGAACCAGTCCCAGACGGTTCGGGGGCTCTTACTCGGATCGATCTTGTCGAGTTCGATTCGCAGGTCGCGCATGGAATCGCCGATCTCCCGGCCGGACCCGCCCTGATTGATTACGGTCCCCACCCTGGCCTTGAGCAGGTCCAGGTTACCGGCGGCGGTCCGCTGGGTCTGGATGCCGACGTTGGACAGGTTATCCAGGGCTTCCAGCTGCTTGCTGCCGCTGGTATCGCCCAGTTGCTTTACCAGGGCGGCCGCTTCGCCTCTGACTTTCTCCACTTCCTCGTCGGACAAGCCCTTGGGCGGCGCCGGCCCTTTGACCAGCGTCAGGCCGGTCTCGATGGTGTTGCTCGCGGCCTGGTCCACATTGACTTCCTCTGGTTTGGGGTTTTCATCTGTTGCCATAGGTACCTCCTTTTTTTAATAACCCAGTTTCTGCAGCTCATCCTGCACCAACTTTGCCTGATGTATCGTGTTCTGCAACGCCTGGACCACCGCGTCCACGGTGGCACCCGAACTGCCCGCCCTGACCGCCGCCAGTTCCAGCCGGGTCTTATAGAGCGCCGCCTCGCAGCGCTGGGCCTGGCCGAACAGCCGGTCAACATACAACTGGTACCGTTCCACCATTTCCCGGCGCTGCTTGAGCGAGTCCAACCGCTCTTTTCGGAGTTTGACCCGCTCCGCCTGGACCTCCTCGTCTTCAGAGACGCCGGCTTCCTGCTCCAGTCCGGCGATTTCTTTGTCCAGTTTTTCTTTGCCCGGCGTCTGGATTACTTTTATCAGTTCCAGCGCCTCCGAGAGCACGCCCAGGCCTCGTTTATAAGTCTCCGCCGCCAGGGCCGGAACGAGGGCCACCGAGAAGGGGTCCGCCGGACGGCGCTCCGCGATGGCCGGCCGCAGTTGTTCGTATTCCGTGACCAGGTCGGACAGCACCATGGTCCCTTCCTCAGACGCGATATTCAAGAAGCCCTTGCGCAGGACATCCTGCGCCTGACTGAGTTCCACCTCTTCGGAGCGGGACTCCTCCTCCTTCTCGTGGTCCCTGATCTCTCGGTTTACGCGGGGTAACGACTTCGCGTAGTGGGAGCGGTAGGAGCGGACAGCGGCCACGGCCGAGACGGCGCAGACGCCGGCTGCCAGAAGCCAGCCGCCGAAGAGCGGCGATAGCATCCCCAGGTAGACTGCCGATATGATGGACAGCGAGAGCGGAAACATGGTAGCGGGATGCTGCAACGCTTCCAGCTTTGCCTTCGTCCTGACCTCCGCGTCGGGAATGCCCCCGGTGGGTTTCCGCGAATCCCTTCCTTTGGATTCCTGGCGGCGAGTATCGTTGTCCATCATGTTGCTGCCTCCTTTGTGCTACACCGGTTGCGAGACCTTGGCAAGGTCCGGTCCTTTCGCTAAGGAGCAGGCCGCTGCCGGGAGCGCCACAAGGCTTACAAGGAAGAGGCACAAGCCTGCGCGGCGCGAATTGCGGTCTAGCCCCATGGTCCCTGACCTCGCTTTTTGTTCTACTGAGCCTGTGGTCACTTTCATGGCCGTCACTTCCTTTCTGACAAAACTGATTACAGTGCTATCTTAAGACCAGGCCAGACCGCATGATTGCAAAAACAGTTGCAAGGCAGTTGCAATTTGGTGTCGACAACCTGGGTGATGCCCAATCCGATAAAGAACGTCCATCCGGCTCCGATGATAACGAACAGTGTATTGAGCATGGATAGTCCCGCAATCCAGTAGAACCAGCTTGCGCCACCTTTAAATCGATTTTCGAGCTTGAGGTTGTCCCGGACAGAGCCAAGTTGCTGTTGAGGGATAGAGGCTTCTTGAGGGGTTTGCATGGTTGTCTCCTTTCTATACACTATCTAGCCGATAAACTACCATGAGGCCGGGCCGCATGACCGCAAAAAGAGTTGCAAGGCAGTTGCAATCTAGTTGCTGGCACAGGCAGGCGTTAGAAGTACTTGAACTCCTCCAGAACTCTGGCCAAGGTCTTTTCGGTCACTCTCTGGAATTCGGCCCCCGTGGACCGGGACAGAATCCGGCCGATCTCCATATCGGCGTCTTCTCCGATTCCGATGAAGAAGATCTGGACCGGGTGGCCGGTCGGCATGGCCAGCCCGATGCCGATGATGTCCTTCTTGTTGACCCGCCTGCCCTTCTTATCCTCAGCCGTTCCGTCGCCTGTCAAGCCCGTGAACTGCTCGATGGCCACTCCGTCGCGGGACATCAACCGGATGATGTTGTCCAGGTGCGTCTTACCGTCATTCGCCTCGCCGTCCGTCAGGACCACGACGGCGCGAACGGCATCCTCCGCTCCCGGCGCGGCGTCTGTCATCTCGATACCGGCTTTGATGGCGTCGTAGAGCGCGGTCTGGCCCCCAGCCTTCATCTCCCCAATCGCCTTCATCAAGTCATTGCAGTTCTGCGTCAGCGGCGCCACCGGAATTCGAGTTATGATAGTGTCATTGAAGGTAAGGAGCCCGACCTGGTTATTCTGGTCCTTGCTGGCCAGAGCGCGCCTCAGCCCCTGCTTCGCCTGCTCAAGCTTGTCGCCGTCCATGGAGCCGGAGACATCCACGACAAAGGTCAGGAGACTCGGCCTCCTGATGGCTTCTGGCAGCGTATCGTAACGCCCCGTTTTCCCCGGTTCGCTGATGTCGTTTGGTCTCTTGATGTCCCTGATGTCCGTGGCTTCTCGCAGCATGTTGTAGACCATTCTGGCATTTTCGATAAGCTCGAATCTGCCGACCATGTGCCTCGCTGAGTGGGGCGTTCCGTCGTAAACAGGCCATCCGACCTCGAACAACTCAAATCTGTAGCCGAACCATTTCCAACTGTTAAGCATCCTTTGCTTTCGCACAGGGTCTGTCAGGCCGTAGGAAACAGGGTCTACCTGGCCGAAGATAATTGTCGCTTTGCCATGTGTCGGCTCAGTCAATGATATGAAGTTTATGGAGGACAAATCGAAGCTCCTTGCTTTCGGATTTAACAGGCCCGAAATAGTTATTAGCCTTCGGTCTGTCAGGGCGTAGGAGGTCCTTCGTCTCTGTATGGGATTAAAAATGAAGCCCCAGAGAAGGATGAGGCTTAGTCCGCCGAACGAGCTGCCAAATAAAGCTAGAACGACAATCCCTGCTACCGGCCCGGCACGAAAATGTTCAATGGCCGTAATGGTCTCTTTTACGTCGTTTAGCAAGAGAACGGCGCCAGCAACTGATCCAAGAAGGATCACAGTCAAAACGACAAGGAAAATACTGACGCGGTGAAAGACGATTCCGTGCCGGGGTTTGCCGGACCAGAGTAATTTCTCTTCAGGGTGAAGCTCTTTGTGGATTATTTCTTCAGTTTCTTGCGACATGTCTTTCTCCTTAGCCACCCGAATATCCCGAAAAACATGGGTAGCCCAACAATCATGACAGGCAATGAGTCTTCGGGGGTCTTTCTGAACGTAAGTATGCCCGCAGCCAGGGCGTCACCCAGCAGGAGGATTCCCAGATTCCGAAGCCGGAATGCTTCAGGGGGACCGCAGACTGGGCGACAGGGCTACTCTTCGGGGGTCTTTCTGAACGTAAGTATGCCCGCAGCCAGGGCGTCACCCAGCAGGAGGATTCCCAGATTCCGAAGCCGGAATGCTTCGGGGGGACCGGAGACTCCCCGACGGGCCTAGTGCTTTCCACAATAGTTCCTCCGCGAGCCAGTAATGGGCCACGCGCGGCAACAGTGCCGATTTCTGGCCTCGGAACAACGAGAGAGGGAGCATGGACGTTAGAAACCTCCTTTAATAAATCAGCCGGAATAATGCCGCTTGGCGCCAGTTGGGACTTGCTGTCAAGTTCCTGATCATTTGACTTTGGTTCTACCGGGCCGTTGGTCAGCTTCATGGTCGTTACCTCCTTTTATTAAGAGCCTGATTACGGCACCATCTTAGTCCCAGGCCAGACAGCACGATTGCAAAAACAGTTGCAAGGCAGTTGCAATTTGGTTGCAGGCAAAGCGCAGAGGAAGGGGCGGACGAACGCCGGGGGTGCAAACAGCGGAGGGCTTCAAAAGGAAGGTATGGCTGTCTGAGAGGGCGAAGAAGGCCGCAGCAAATGCCTCTCGATTAAGCCGGAGCAAGGAGTGGTGGAGTTGGGTCTAAGACCGAGGCCGAGAAGGTGGGAAAGAGGAATTAGAAGGGGCGTCAACGGAAGCGGTGGCGCTCCCGAGGCTCACTTTCCAACCCTGGTCGCCTCCCACAGTCTGACAACGGAGCTTATGACTTGACTGCTAGGAACTTCCACCAGGACGAGATTAGCCTGCGGATTCGCGCCATAGGTGCGGTCGAAGAGAGACCCGAGGGAGAGGGCATCATCCAGGGGACGTAATCCATACCGGGGGAGCAGGGACTGCTGTGGTCTGGAAAGGAGAAACCTCAAGAAAATTTCCGCCGCTTTTGCTTGTTCCGGAGCGACCCACGGGGCGCCGTCAAGAATGCTGAAGGGATGGGTGGCCAGAATAGTACCATCCTGGGGATATACGGCTACGATCGGCTCAGGCAGCGCCGGTCCCCATTCTCTATTGAGTTGTATCACTCCCTGCTCGTAGGCGGTAACGGCATCAAGATAAGTGGGGCCTCTCTCCCGCATCCACCTGAGCAGCCACTCACTCTTTTGGGCGATGCGAATATCGGCTTTTTCCAAGTCTGCCATCGCCTTGCCGAAGCCATTGTCGGCGCGCACGTCGTCCAGGGTGAGACCGGTACGTTTCTGGAGGCCGCTCATTCCGTTCAGGACTTGCGTGAAGGTGGCCGAGTTCGATTGGCCAACATAGGCATACCCGTATTTCAGCTTGCCCCACTCAGGGCGGCCAACCATGGCCCAGCCGTTGGTGCTGGACGCCAGCGCACGGAGACGCTCCCACGTGGAATCCTGATTGGCGGCCGGCCAGAAACCCAGGGCTTCCGCCCGAGACCGCCACATGGTTATGACCAGGGGACTGCGCAGCAGGTCGGACCCTTCGTCGCTGGTTATGGACCTGCTGCCCGGCCAGTTTTCCTTCAGGTTCAGGATCCAGGACCGTTCCGCAGGGGACATGATAGTTGGCTGGATTTTGCGAGCAAGAACATCCGTGGTCATCGTCCCGGAGCGGTAATGGTCCCACACACCCGGGTCTACCTCTTCCAGAAGTACCTTGACCTCGATCGGCCTGCCCTGGAATTGGAGCTGCTGATCGGTCCTGGAGTCTCCATTGAAAGTGGCCACGGCCTGATTGGTCCACTCCTTCTTGTCGCTGGAGCTGACCATGGTGATCTTGATGGGATCAGGCGGGGGCGGAAAGATCAGCGCCCCGGCACGAATTGCTCCTAGGGCGAGAGCAACTCCGAAAAGCACCGGGATGAGTGTTCGCCACCCGAGGGGCTGCTGGCGCACCGCGGGTCTTGGACGGTTGCGTCGTCCCCGGCCGCCCCCAAAGATCTGAGCCAGACTTGAAACCAGTCTGGCATAAGCCGATGGACTGGTCGAAGGCAGAGTCGCCCTCAGACTGCCCACATCCGGAAACCGGTCTTCGCGCCTGATTTCAAGGCAACGGCTGACGGTATTCGCCAGGGCGTCGGGAACGCCCTTCCGGTCCAGCTCAGTCAGCACCTCATTGCTACTGGGGAACCTCTCAGCAAGCTCTCTGGGAAACTTTCCGGTGAGCATCTTAAAGCATAGAGCGCCAAATTGATAAATATCCGTGCGCCCATCCGGCTCTTCCCAGGTGTATTGCTCCGGGGCGGCAACGCCTGGATGGATGGCCGGCAACTCCGTTGCTTCGGTAGCATCCATCGGGCCTACGCCCTGAATCCGTGCCACACCGAAATCGGTGATCACCGCCCGCGGGCCTTCCGCCAACCGGATGTTGGCCGGGTTCAAGTCCAGGTGAAGCACCGCGGGGTGAAGGCTGTGCAACACGGTAAGACCGTCCAGAACCTGCCGGGCTATTTCCACAATTTCGTCAGACGTAAGCGCCTGAGCGTTCATCAATCGTTGGTCCACGCCGCCCGGGATATAATCGGCAACATAGAAAGGCAGTAGATAGTCTCCGCCGAGCGCCGACAATCCCTCGGGAGCTTCGTAGCGCCATTGGAACATGCCAGTATCGTAGATCCTTACGATGTTGCGGTGGTTGCACTGGGCGGTGGTCAGCAGTTCCCGCAGGAAGCGGGAGGCGCAGCTTTGCCAATTACACAGGTCTTCAATGGTCCGGGAGTGGGGAGGGTACAGCACCTTGACGGCTCTTGCCTCACCCTGGAGGGTGGTCGTCAGATAGACGGCGCCGAATCCTCCGGCGCCCAGAAACTTTTCAAGCTTGTATCCCAGGGCTTTGGCGCCTACCAGCCATTCGGGGATGAACCAGGGATGCCTTTTATGCTGGATGCCCATCACTTCTCCGCCGCCAGGCGCTACCCGGCGGGATATTTGAAGGGCCTCTTCAATACCTCAGAGGCTGGAGTTTTCACTGGATGCCGGGAGACGAAGGGTTCAGTCACGGCTTCGACCTTCTTCGCCGGACGGAATGTCGTCGAGCCGTGGTTTCATTCGGTAGCCCGAATAGGGCCTGGCCTGTAAGGCGTCCTGGCCCTGCAGATGCGGCCTGAGGAGATCGTTAATCGCCTTTTTGTAATGGGACAGGGCCGTCTCGGCTGAATAGGGCGACCTGTCGGGGTCGGGCCAGAGCACGCTGGCGAGATTCGACAGTGGATACCACCCCCCTTTGTGCTCGGCAAGAAACTTGAGGAGGTGGAAAGCACGGCCCCCAAGGTGCTCTTCGACAGCCAATTGGCCAATGTAGACCTTCCGGGGAGTCTCGGAAACAGTTAACATCTCCAGCGGATCTGGCGGATACGTTACCTGGTGGCCTGCAACACGGAACCTGACGCGCCAGCCACTGGCCTCCAGGCCAAAGACAACCTCGTCCCCGTGGTGCAACTCAACTGAGGTGTGCTCTATTCGGCGCCCGTTAACGATTGTCCCCAACCTGCTGTTGTCAGTTAGGACCGGCCGGTCCCCTCCAAGCTCGATGACGGCATGTTGACGGCTGGCTGACTGGCACTCGCCGGGAATCACTACATCTGGCGCAAAGTCCGGGGACCCCCGGCCAATCGTCACCACCCCGGCCAGGGGGAGCTCCCGAACTACCTGGCCGATATCGTCCAATGCCTGAAGGAAGTACTCTTCCCTGCGCTCCGTCCTCATTAAGCTCACCCGCTACAATTTTATGATGGGACTCTACCACAGCGACCGAGATGTTGTCAATGCCGCCTGCACCCTCGGATTTGTCCTCGCCTGGAAGGTGCCGTCAGATTTGGTTCGAAGCGGGTCATTGGAATGTATCGGACCCGCGGAGAATCTTCACGCTTGGCCTCCAAACTCATGTCCATGCGTCAGCCTTTGTTCTCACATTCATTACCGCATGTCTTCTTGAGGCACAAGATCGAGGCAGCTTCTGTACTATTACAGCACAGGACAACATTTCTGTTATTGGAAGTGCCCAACAATGGATGGCACCGAGATGATCGGTGTTGTTACTCTGGGATTGGCGTTGAACGACGCGGAGTCACGACACGCCGAAAGCAAGGCAAAAAGTTCTGTCTATTGTACGGTATGCGCTACCAATCCCTCTCCAAGCCTCGTTTTTGAATTTATTTTCCCCCTGCTTGCAACTTGACATTTTGGTTATAGCTAACGGATAGCTAAATAATAAGGATTTGCTCCTTGACCTCGCCGAGTCCGGCCACGTCGGCGAGCTTCACGTCGGGCTTCTCCCGCACCAGCCAATCGCCGGCATCGGCAGCCGTCTGTTCGGCGGCTTTTCCCGCCCGCACCGGACCAGCCGCGGCGGACGCGCCGGACGGACTCCCGGTCTGTTTTTCCAGGGCCTGCGCTTGGGCCATGAGGGCTGTGCCCGCTCCAGACGTTTCTCCTTCAGAGGAGGCGGCGTCTTCTCGGCGGCCTTGAAAAGGAACTCCGCCGCCTTCAGCAGGTTGTACCTGGCTTCCGGGAGGTTGCCCTGCCGCTGCGCCGCCAGCCCCTTCTCCAGGTGCGTGGTGCTATTGTCGAGAAAGAAAGAAAGGTTATCAGTCATTTGTCGTTCCTGTTGATCGGACGCCTTTGTCCTCCTATTTTGGGATGAGATGGGCGAGACTCTCCCATGTCAGCCCTGTAACTTCCGCAATAAGATCAAAGTGATGGTCGGCGTGAAGCAGGGTGACGCCGGCCCGCTTCGCCACGGCGGCAATGATGGTATGGGCATGGGGTACCGTCTTGCCCTTGCGTCGCAGTTCGAAGGCAAGTCTCGCGGCCTCGGCCCATTCGGGCTCGTTTATAGGCAGCAGGTGCAAACCATCGAGCTGGTCCCGGAGCTGCTGGAATTCCGTTTCAGACCTGGCGCCACCGAGTAACTCCAACCCGACAATCGGAGTTGTGGCGAGTCTGTTCTGCCGTATCAACTCTCTCAGTCTCTGTACTACGCCCGGTACTGCCAAGCGCCCCAGCGCCATTAGCCAGGCGGAGGTGTCGGCCAGGATGAGTTCAGGGTTCACTTCTTAACTTCTCCAGTTCTTCGAGGGTCAGATCGACTTTGAAGGTTCCCAATGCCTCCATGAGGCCGTCCCTCTTCTTCTTCCTTATCAGTTCCAGCAGGGCCACCTCGATAGCGTCGCGCTTGGTTTTCACGTTCGCCGCTTTCATGGCCTCTTCAAGAATCTTTTCGTCAATGACCACTGTGGTTTTCATGGTGCGTGCTCCTTTCTGGCTTGATACAGCACCATTATACGTCGCCATATTATGTACCGCAATTATGGCCAATGTAACCATCTCTTAACCGCTAGCCTCGGCCGGGCGCGGCTACGTCTCCGTCGGAGTTTCATCCCACCGGTCTCCGGGTGCCTTGCCGCAGAGCCAGTTCAGAGCGAAGTGCCTTTCGGAGATAATCGACGTGGCGAGCTGGAACTCGTCAGCAGTCAGTGAACGGAATGCCTTTCCCCGGAACACGTAGTCCTCATCGATAATTTCGGGAAGATCGCCGTCCTGGTGGTGGACTTTGGCTGAAGACCGTACGATGTCGTCGAAGGAGTGAAAGCCCAATTCCTTCATAATACTTTCATTCTCTGGAAAGGGATACCCCTCTTCAATTAGCCGCCGCGTTCGGACCCTCCAGTGCCACGCTTCCATGAGGTCGCGTCTTGCTCCTATCTCCGCCCTGTCTCTCAAACTGGGGAGGTTAGAAAAGAGTCCTATTTTCTGCCCCGGAATGGTCTTTAGTATTTCGGGCGCTGTTTCGATGTCAACATTGGGCCAGGTCTCCCGCAAACCCAGCGCCCACGTGAGTATGCCGGCGCATTCCTTTCGCCAGAACGCGTCGAGGCACTGCTGCCGGTCCACGTCCAGGCCGTAGGTCTCCAAGAACTTGAGCTCCTTCGGGCTGGCGGCCTTCCATGCCCCCAGGTCCTTCATATCTTGAACGATGGCCTGGGCCTCATCCCGGCTGCGCTTTTCGAATTCCATCCGTTCATTTTCCGACCATTTCGCGGATAGTTCAGAAACAAAAGGCAGGGAAGTAGACAGGGCCTGAAAGACCACTCCCCGGAGTACGATCAGCCGGGCATAGGCATCTCTGTTGGATGGGGTCATGGTTCTCCTTTTGGAAACTGAGGCCGGACTGGCTCTCGCGTGCTGCGGGCGGGCGGATGGTTGACCGATAGATCAATCCGGGGCCCGAAACAGGCGTTCCTGTTGTTCCGGGGACGGGATATAGCGAACCGGCCTTGGTTTCTTCGTCAGCACCCCTTCTTCCACCAGCCGTTGCAGCCAGAGCGTTGCCTGACCCTTTGTCACCTTGACGGTTGCCACCACGTCATCGACGGTGATGGGCGGCCTGATGGCCAGGATGATCTCTTTGACCCCGGCGAACACCCGGTCGGCAGGCGTGACGGCCGGGGCGGCCGGTCCCGTGGCTGGTGTGGGCCCGGGGGAGGCAAGATGGGACGCGGACCGGTAGGTCCCGGCAGGCCGCTCGCTGACGAGGAGGGGAAGCTGCGTCTGCCCGGAGGCTGCCTCCGCCTGAACTGGTTGTCCGAATATGTTCGCGAAGGCTTCGGGGGTTGAAGGCTCGGGCCAGGGCAGGGCGCCCCTCCTCAGGAGCGCTTTCAGGCCTTTCTGACTATCTCCACTGTTGTGGACATACACCGGAACGAGGTGCAGCTTTTCCAGTTGTTCAATCGCGCCCGCCCAGGTGCCGCCCTTTTCATAGTCCGAACTGACGACCAGGGCCGCATCCGCCAGAGCATATATGAGCTTGTTCCTCTGCATGGCGTGGCCGACGTCGAACCCCGCCGCCGGGTCATAGGGGGAGACCAGCGCCAGCCTATCGTCCATCAGGTAGTCGCGGAGCTCGCGGCCCAGCGCCAGGCGTTCGAGATCGTTGGCCAGCACGCCAACCGCGCACCCGTCGTTCACCAGCGCTCCGTGCATAGCGGCCTGGTCGATGCCCCGGGCGCCTCCCGAAACCACCGTCCGGTGAGACCGGGCAGCAAGACCGCCAACGCTTTCAGCGTACTCCAATAGAGGGGAATCCGCGTCTCTGGAACCGACAATTGCCAGTCCACCCGTTTCCAGGATGCCTGCTTGGCCACAGCCATACAATACCGCCGGCGCTGCCTCTTTGAGTCGCTGGTTCAACCGTCCCGGGTAATCGCGGTCCGCCCGGCTGACAACCCAGATTCCCCGGGCCTGCCACCGCTCCACGGCCTGGCTTAACAGGAAGCCACGGTCCAGCAGCCGCTTCAGGCGTTCGCCCTCTACCACGCCCTGGTATTTCCCGAGGAGTTCAGCAGCCTCCGGTCCCAGCAAGTCCTCCGGGCCGGTCCCGTTATCGCGCAGGACCCGCGCCAGCCGGTTGTATTCCCCCGGGGTCAGGAGTTCCGATGAATGCGCCGCCCGTCCCACGATGAGGGGCGCCGTCAGCAAAAGGACTGCCTGGGTGTTGGCTGAGATGTTCATTGCTTGTTGCTTGAGTAGGCCAGGGCGAGGGGAAACACGTCACCGCTGCCGCGCGACCGTAGCAGCCAGGCCGCGATAGTCATTGTCCACCGGGAATCCACCATGTCGTCCACCAGCAGCAGCGGACCCGGGGGCAACCTCCCCGGCCTGACCGCCAGGGAGCCGTCTACGTTGCGCGCCTGCTGGCTGCTGTTGGCCATGGTCTTCTGGGGCGGGCGGTCATCCGTCTTTTCCAGGGCGGCGTAAAAGGTGAGGCCCAAAGAGACCGCCAGGCGCCGGGCGAAGTCCGACACCGCGTCCGGGCGGCGCCGCGAAGGCATACAGGTCACCCAGGCAGGGCTGGGTCTCGGATCCCATTTGCGAACGAGTGCCTTGCATGCCTCCACGAGCTCATCGGGGAAACGCTTGTCCTGGTATTTGCCGCGGCGGACCAGTTCGCCCCATCCCGCGTCGCCCCAGATGCAGAGGGCTTTCCCTTGCCGGGCCTGGCACTCGGGTTGGATAAATCCGCTCAGCCGCAAGCTGGGCAAGCCGCCGTCCGGCCAGCGTTTGCGCGGCTCAATGGGCAGGCTGGTACGGCGCAAGAATGCCGCTGCCTCACGAACCAGGCCCGGCTCGGCAGAGACAGGCAGGGCAGGCAAGGTGGATGGATGGATGCCGCCGGTCTCGCCATCCAGCGCCCGGATCAGAAACGCCATATGGCCTGAAGTCAGACGCACGTACTCTTGCATCTGCTGCTGTTCTACACGCCGGAGCTCGGTGAGACGTTCTGCGCGCTTCCAGAACTCCTCGCCCAACTTCGCGGACGTTAACCGCCACCTCGATCCCTGTTTCACCATGGGCGCCGGCGATTCGAGGGACAGCAGATCAAGGGTCTTCTCGACGCGGCTCCAGCTCACATTGACCCGGCTCAGCAGGTCGGAAACGCTTAGACCTCCGGGGGCCGAGAGCAGCGCGTTGAGCACAAGCTCCACTTCCTCCCTTGTGGGGAAAGCGTTTTGAATGAAATAGTCGGTGATGTCGGTGTCTTCTTCTCCGCTGAGCAATACTCCGTAGGCTGCATCGAGCGCGCGGCCAGCCCTTCCGACTTGCTGGTAGTAAGCGATCACCGACCCTGGCGTTTGGTAATGAATCACGAAGCTGATGTCGGGCTTGTCAAAGCCCATGCCGAGCGCCGTCGTGGCCGCCAGCGCCTTGACGCGGTTTCGCAGCAGGGCGTCTTCGAGCTCCGCCCGGCGCGGCCCGGTCTCGCCGGTGTAAGCTTCCACATTCAGGCCGCGATTCCGCAGCCAGGCCGCCACCTGTTCGGCGTCACGCACCGTGAGTGTGTATAGGATGCCGCTGCTGGGCAGCGCAGCCATCTGCGCCGCCAGCCACGCCAGACGCTGGGACTGCTGGGGCAAGCCTATGGTCTGGAGCCGCAGCGAAGGGCGGTTCAGGTCGCCCCGTGAGACCGTGAGGTTGGGGCCCAGCACCGCCTCCAGGTCAGCGATCACCCGGTTATTGGCGGTGGCGGTGGTTGCCAGCAATCTCAAGTTCGCCGGCAAGGTGTGTGCCATTCGCTCGATCAGGCGGTAGTGGGGACGGAAGTCGTGACCCCCAGTCGGAAATGCAGTGGGCTTCGTCCACCACAAGCAGAGCGATGCGGGCCGCCACAGACGCGAGCACCCCTGTGCGGAAACGCTCGTTTGCCAGACGCTCCGGGGAGATGAGCAGGATGTCTGCTTCGTTGCTGCGGACGGCGGCCTCGATGTTTGCCCAATCCTCTTGATTCTGGGAGTGGATGGTGAGCGCACGAACGCCCATTCGGTGGGCCTGGGCAATCTGGTTGCGCATCAGCGCCAGCAGTGGCGATATCAGCAACGCCGGTCCGGCGCCGGCTTCCCGCAACAGTCTGGCGGCGATGAAATAGACCAGGCTCTTGCCCCATCCGGTCTTTGGCACCAGTAACAGGCGGCTGCGGCCTTCGACGACGTGGCGGCCCGCTTCCTCCTGGCCTTCGCGAAACCTGGCATCCGGCCGTCCGATTCCGGCGACCAGGAGCTGCCGGGCACGGCTCGGATCGTACTTCATATCCTGCTTTTCAGCCTGGCACGTTGGAACAGCTACGCTGCCTCGGTTTTGACCGGGCGGCAGACGCTAGCAGATACTGTTCGGTGTTTCATTCTACATCGCCGGCAGATTGCTGGCAAGACCTCCCGGTTCTGGAGACGGCGCGGGAAACACTGATTGCGCCAAACGGAACCACAAGATTTCACCAAATGAGCACCAGATTCAATCAAAAAGACCGGGTAAGCGATCTCGTGAAAATCTGGTGTTAATCTCGTCGTTTGTTGTTCAGCTTATCTGAGGACAGTTCCCTGGTGAAGGAACGGGCAAGTGAGGGAACGGGCAAGATGCCCGTTCTACCGGTTCTCAGCCGTGGGGGGCGCGTTCCCGGAACGCGCCCCCAGGGGTCGCTGTGGGGCGATGGACTGCCCCAAACGGGCCGGCCGGGACCTTGAGTCTTTAGCAGCAGGTGTCGCCGGCGGCCTTCTTGTGCTCGGCCACTATTTTGTCAAAGAGCCGCCCGACCGTCTCCTGTTGCTTTTCGTCCAGGTGCATGTCCGCCATCATGAAGAGGATATCGTTCTCTTTGTGAATGTGGTCCCGGAGGACGGAGATGAAGCGGGTGCCGAGTTTTTTGATCTGGTTTTTCGTCTCCGCGTCGGTCTTGCCGCCGAGGTAGCCGGGGATGAGGCGCTGGAGCTCGGCATTGGTCTTTCTCAGTTCCTCGTGCTCGACGAGCATTACGCCGATGGGCCCCATGTCCCGCGGGATGAACTTCTCGAGTTCCGGAAAGAGGGCGTCTTCCTCTTTGGAGAAATGGACCCAGAAGTCGGTCTCGAAAAAGGCCGCGTGCTCTTTCAGCGGAGCGGCGACCTCTTCTTTCTTGTCCAGCCGGCGGAAGATGGTCTCCAGTTCGCCCAGCTTTCTGAGCACATCCTGGTGCTCGTCTTTAAGAATCTGGGTTGGTTTCTTGACGGTGATCATGGTTTTGATATCTCCTTACGAGAAATAGGCTATTACGAAGCCCGAATGACGAATCAAACGGGAAATGACGAAGTCCGAATGACGGTCCGAATGACGAATGACCAATGAATGGAACAATGACAAGGTCCGAATGACGAATGACCAGCCGCTGGATGATGTCAACACACTCATTTGAACATTCGGGTTTAGAACATTGCTACGAAAATGTCACCCTGAGCCGGAGCCCTGAGCGAAGCGAAGGGGCAGGCGAAGGGTCTTTGCTCTCGTGGCCCGAAAGATTCTTCGACTACGACTCGTCCCGATAGCATCGGGACTCGTCTTCGCTCAGAATGACATTTTCATCCTTCATGGCGCTTGGCCGGCCAAGCATGGAGGATTGATTCGTCATTCGAATTTCGTCATTAGTCATTCCGGTCTGACCGGCTTAGATCAGAGCGGTGTGCGGCGCCCTGGTCTTTTTGATGGTCACTTTCCAGTCCCGGGGGCCTTTTTGTTCGTAGGTCCACTCGTACTGGTCTTTGTACTCGACCTCGAACTGGTAGCGAAGGGGCTTGGGGTCGTGGTCGTTGATGATGCGCAGCGTCTGGCCGGGCTTGAGCGCTTCCCACTTTTCGAATATCAGGTCATGCCTCTCGAAAGGCATTATGGACCTCAAGTCGAGCTCGACGACCTCCGGCGCTACGTCCTGCGGCGTGAAGCAGCAGTAGCCGATGTTATCGCAGCCTTTTTTGACTTCGTCCCATTCTACCGGAGTCAGGAGCTGCAGTGCAATCTGGTAGAGGATGTTGTCCTCTTTGAAGATATGGCTTTCGAGCTCCTTCACCAGGTACTTGCCGTATTCGGTCACTTTCCCTTTGAACTCAGGGAAGGAATAGTCCCGGGCGTTATGCGCCACCTGGTACAGGGCCTGTTTCCTCTTGCGGAACTCGACATGGTCCATGACCATGATCTGAGGCGGTTCGGTGATGCCGTGTTTTTCCACCCTGGGGAAGAGGACTTCCTCCTCGCGCTGGTGGTGGCTCTCGGCCTCCACCAGGTGATGCGAGATGTCCTTTAGCTTGTCTTCGTCCGCGCCCAGGCCGGCGAAGTCGTTGATCCCCTTCAGTCGCTCGATCAACCCGCCCAGTTCGTTAAGGGTGCTGATGATGACCTTGTGCTCTTCCATCAGGGTATTGACCGGGTGCGGCGCGGAAACCTCGATGCGTTTGGCCACCAGGCTGTCCCTCAGGACCTCGAGATGGATATCGCACAGGCTGCCCCGGATTTCCTCATGGGAGACGCCCTCCTGTAGTAGTTCCTGCTCCATTATGCCGAGGGTGGCGGCGTCAACGCCCTGGAGCAACTTCCTGGCTTTTTCCCGGGCGCTTTCAGATACCTCGCCGGTCTTCATTTCTTTCAGGAGTTCTTTGAACTGCTCTTTCTTCTGCTGGACCGGCGAAACGCGCCGGACGACGAGGATCCATTCGTCCGGACCTTCTTTCTCGTAAGAAAGCTCGAACTCGCCCTGGGCCTTTAACATGTAGGCCAGGGGCAGCGGATTGAACTCGACGATGATGCGTAGCGTCTGGCCCACGGTCAGTGCTTCCAGGCTCGGGAAGATCAGTCCCTCTTTCCTGGCGTGGTCCAGTCCTTTCACATCAATGGTCCTTATGCTGGCTTGTGTTGTTTCCATATTATTTCTCCTCTCGCTTCGATTAACATCTTTTCTTAACCACGAAATTCAGGACGCTTAACCACGAAATTCACGAAGGACACGAAACAGAATTCGGAAGTCAGGATCCAGAATCCAGAAGGTGCTATCCCATGCTGGCTCCTGACATCTGAATTCTTCGGCTGACGACTCGTCATTGGTCGTTCGGATTTCCGTCATTTGCCGTTTGATTGGTCATTCGTCATTCGGGTTTCGTCATTCGTGTTTCGTGTGTTTCGTGCTTTTCGTGGTTAGTCCTTAGACGGCCACCAGTTGCTTGATTTCCGGCACGTCCTGGCGGATTACCCGTTCCACGCCCTGGCGCAGGGTCAGGACCGACATGGGGCAACTGCCGCAAGCGCCGGTGAGGTGAACGGTGACCACGCCATCCTTGACGTCAATAAGCTCGGCGTCGCCGCCATCGGCCTGCAACGCGGGCCGGATTTTGTCCAGGGCTGCCTGTACTTTTTCTCGCATTTGAGTTATCCCTTTCAGTAAGTTTTGAGCCGGCGGCGCGGGACTGGTTAAAGATTAGCGGCCCCGCTAGCCAGGTGGGACTATCCGCCCCCGCCGGCTCTGTGCATAATCTACCATCCCGGCAACATAGCGCATACGACTTTTGTCGCAAAAAAGAGGCGAGAGAAATCGTGCGGTGGTGGGTGTGATGTGCTAGAATCAAAAGATAAGTATAGTCGTATCCGAGGAGGATTATGAAATGAGACTACGGAATTCGGATGGCGCGTTGGCGCCTGCATCGGATCCGGTGTCAATTCAATTGCGGTCAAGGCGACGGAAGATTCCCGGCCGCGGAGTAGCAACTGAACGCGGGTCGCCGCAAGCTGTGCTTAGAGCAATGAATGCTTCTCCGCATCCCAGCGCAGAAGACGTCGAGGAATTAGTGCGCGCTATTGGGAAAAGGCATCAGTCCAGCAGCTTTGACAATCCTCTGGCGCGATGGGCGAGTCGGGAATGACAACCTATCTGGTGGAGACTTCGACCTTCAGTCACATGATGAGGCAAGACAAGAAACTCAGTGGCAGGATCGGTTCTTTGATGGGCAGCGATAGGCTTTTCACCTGTCCAATTGTTACCGGTGAAATAATGTTTGGGATCAGCGAATTGCCCGAAGGCCAGAGACGAAGGAACCTGGAGGCGAAGGCAAATGCCCTATTTGAGGCATTAGCCTCCATGGATATCTCCACCGCCACTGCCAAGCACTGTTGAAGCCTGAAGTCGAAGTTGAAGAAGGCCGACAAGTCGCTGTCTGATGACGAGTCTGGATTGCTGCCGTCGCGTTGGAGCACGATGCAATCCTGGTTGCTGCCGATGCGGACTATACGCCACTGATGGGTCTGGTCGGTCTGGGTGTTGAAGACTGGACCAGGTAACTGCTTGAGAAACGGGGACGCGTGGTCGGATGCCACGGACCGGGGTTGCCACGCCGGTGGGGAGCGGCCACCCCCGGGCGAGAAGACCTTGCCCCTAAGGGTGGATGGCGCAGCAAAAAATTCCCACTGGCGACCGCACCTGAGCCCGGAGGCCGGCGGCAGGCCGGTTGCAGGCGGCGAGACAAACGGGTATAATAGATGTTCAGTTCCAGCCGTAGCTGGGAAATTGCTTGACTTTCCATAAGGGGATGTCTATACTTTAGACATCTCCCTTTTGTTTTTGCCAGAAAGTCAAACGTGCTTTTCACAGCGCCCGAGTGGCGCAACGGCAGCGCAACGGTTTTGTAAACCGTCGGTTAGAGGTTCGAATCCCCTCTCGGGCTTTGCACCCAACCGGGGAGAGGTGCCAGAGTGGTTAATCGGAGCAGACTGTAAATCTGCCGCCTGAAAGGGCTGCGCAGGTTCGAATCCTGCCCTCTCCACCACGTACGGCTGGCAACACTGGACGAAAGTGCTAGAATAAGTACTTTAAATAAATATGGGCCCACATAGCTCAGCCGGTAGAGCACGTTCTTGGTAAGAACGGGGTCAGCAGTTCGAATCTGCTTGTGGGCTTACCCTGAAGGAGGTATTCGTCATGGCTAAGAAAAGATTCGAGAGAACCAAGCCCCATTTTAATGTGGGCACCATCGGTCACGTGGACCACGGCAAGACCACGCTGACGGCTGCTATCACGATGGTGCTGTCAAAATCGGGTCTGGCGGAGTACACACCCTTTGACAAGATTGATAACGCCCCGGAAGAAAAAGCCCGGGGTATGACTATTTGTATCGCCCACATCGAGTACGAGACGCCGAAACGGCACTATGCCCATGTGGACTGTCCCGGCCATGCCGACTACATTAAGAACATGATTACGGGCGCCGCCCAGATGGATGGCGCCGTGCTGGTAGTCAGCGCGCCGGACGGCCCGATGCCCCAGACCAGGGAGCACGTGCTGTTGGCCCGTCAGGTGCAGGTGCCCGCTATCCTGGTGGCTTTGAACAAGGTCGACCTGATGGAAGACGAGGAACTGCTGGAGCTCGTGGAACTGGAACTGCGAGAGCTTCTCAGCAAGTACCAGTTCCCCGGCGAAAAGACCCCCGTGGTCAGGGTCAGCGCCTTGAAGGCACTGGAATGCGGCTGTGGCAAAAGGGAGTGCCAGTGGTGCGGCAAAATCTGGAATTTGATCGACGCCATCGATTCCTACGTTCCCGTGCCGGTCAGGCCAAAGGATAAGCCTTTCTTGATGCCGGTGGAGGACGTCTTCGCGATCAAGGGCCGAGGCACGGTCGTCACCGGGAGGGTGGAGCGTGGTCTTGTAAAGGTCGGTGACGAAGTGGAAATTGTGGGCCTGAAGGAGACCAGAAAGGTGGTGGTTACCGGCGTCGAGATGTTCCACAAGCTGCTGGACCAGGCGGAACCGGGCGATGCCGTCGGTACCCTGCTGAGAGGCATCGAGCGCGACGAAGTGGAAAGGGGCCAGGTGCTGGCGGCGCCGGGCAGCATCACGCCGCACAACTATGCCGAAGCCGAAGTATACGTCCTCTCCAAGGAGGAGGGTGGACGGCATACCCCCTTCTTCAATGGCTACAAGCCCCAGTTCTATGTCCGGACCCTGGATGTGACCGGCCAGGCCGAGTTGCCCGAGGGTCAGGAAATGGTCATGCCCGGCGACAACGTGAAGATGAAGATCAAGCTAATTTACCCGGTAGCCCTGGAAGAGGGCCTGCGCTTCGCCATCCGCGAGGGCGGCAAGACCGTGGGCGCCGGCGTTTTCTCCAAGATACTGGCATAAAATAGCAATCAGCAAACAGCTATCAGCAATCAGGCCGTAGCGACACCCTTCGCGGGTGTCGAACCATGGATTCCCGCCTTCGCGGGAATGACGGGCACGACAGGGGCAAGCCCTGTCGCTACGGGAATGCCCACGATAGCTGAAAGCTGAAAGCTGTCTGCTGAAAGCTGAAAGCTGAAAAATGGCCAAGAAAACAGAAGCAAGAGGCATCATTTACCTGGACTGCACCGAGTGCGGCGAAAGGAACTATACCACTTCCAAGAACCGGAAGAATGATCCCCAGCGTCTGGAACTGAAACGGTATTGTCCTCGCTGCCGGGCCCACAAACCCCATAAGGAAGCGAAGTAGGTCTCCCTTTGGCAAAGAAAGCAGCGGCGGCAGTCAAGAGGCCTCCCACCAGGCTGGAGAGGCTGCTGGGCAAGTTCCGGTTCTTCGGCGACGTGGTAACCGAACTGAAGAAGGTCGTTTGGCCTACCCGGAAAGAACTCACCAATCTAACGATGATGGTTGTCATCATCTGCGTGATTATGGGTGTCATCCTCGGGGCATTGGACTACGGCTTCTTCAGGCTTTTCAACGATGTCCTGTTAACGCGATAGGGACGTTGAAGCAGGATTCAGAGCATGAACGATACGGCGACAAAAGAGAAACAAAAGCAATGGTATGTGGTCCATACCTACTCCGGGCTGGAAGACAAGGTCAAACGAAACCTGGAGCAGCGGATCAAGTCCATGGGCATGGCCAGTGACTTTTTCCGCATCGTTATCCCCACCGAGGAAGAGATCGAGATTCGCGAGGGGCAGCGCCGGAAGGTAGTGCGGAAGATCTTCCCGGGCTACATCATGGTGGAAATGATCATGAGCGATGCCGCCTGGAACGTGGTGCGCAATGCGCCAGGTGTTACCGGCTTCGTCGGCACCGGCAACAAACCGGTGGCCCTGGACCCGAAAGAGGTGGAGAACATCCTGAAGCAGATGGAAGCGGAGACGCCGCGGGTCAAAGTGGGCCTTGCCAAGGGCCAGGCGGTGCGCATCGTCGATGGTCCGTTTATTGATTTCGCCGGGGTGGTTGACGATGTTAACGCCGAGAAGGGGAAGGTGAAGGTCCTGGTATCCTTCTTCGGCAGGGAGACGCCGGTGGAATTGGACTTTCTTCAGGTGGAAAAACTTTAGACGGACTGTCACCCTGAGCCGAAGCCCTGAGCGTAGCGATGGGCAGGCGAAGGGTCTTTTACCAAACGTGAGAACTGCGAAAGATTCTTCGACTGCGCTCAGAATGACATTGAGCAAGAGGCAAGAAATTGGCTAAAAAAGTTAAGGCAATAGTAAAGCTACAGATATCTGCCGGGAAGGCCAATCCGGCCCCGCCCGTCGGCCCCGCCCTGGGCCAGCACGGGGTGAACATCATGGCCTTCTGCAAAGAGTACAATGACCGGACCGCCAACCAGGAAGGTTCCATAGTGCCGGTCGAGATAACCATTTTTGAAGACCGCTCTTTCACCTTTGTTACCAAGACCCCTCCGGCGGCCGACCTGCTGAAAAAAGCGGCGGGTCTTGAAAAGGGCAGCGGCACCCCGGCGGGACAGAAAGTGGGAAAACTGTCCCCGGCCAAGGTGAAAGAGATCGCCCAGCTAAAAATGAAGGACCTGAGGGCGGCTTCCCTGGAAGGCGCTGTTCACAGCATTGAAGGCACAGCCCGCAGCATGGGCATCGAGATAGGAGACTAGCTCCATGGCTATCGAGCACGGCAAGAAATACCAGACCGCAGTCAAACTGCTGGAAAAAGAGACCTATACTCCCCAGGAAGCCATCGATCTGGCCAAAAAGGCTGCCTTTGCCAAATTCGATGAGACCCTCGAGTTGCATCTCCACATGGGCCTGGACCCCAAGAACTCGGCGCAACAGGTGCGCGGTATTGCCCTGCTGCCGAACGGGCTGGGGAAGAAGGTGCGGGTACTGGTGTTTGCCCAGGGTGAAGCTGCCAAGGTGGCTGGCGATGCCGGCGCCGACCACGTGGGGGCCGACGATCTGACCAAGAAGATCGAGGAAGGCTTTCTGGATTTCGATGTTGCCATCGCAACTCCCGATATGATGGGAAAAGTGGGGCGGCTGGGCAAGATCCTGGGGCGCCGCGGGCTTATGCCCAACCCCAAGGCCGGGACCGTGGTGAATGCCGCAGACCTTCCCCGGGTCATCGGCGATTCCCGGAAAGGGCGGGTGGAATTCAAGCTGGACAAGACCGCCGTCATTCACCTGCCTCTGGGCAAGGCGAGCTTCGAACCGGAAAAGCTGCTGGAGAACCTGTCCACCGTCATAGAAGCTATCGTCAAGGCTAAACCTGCCGGGGCCAAAGGGCAGTATATCAAGAGCTCATTCATCGCTACCACCATGGGCCCGGGCATTGAACTGGACCTGAAATCACTCCTGTCCCTCGCCGGAGCCTAGGCGAGCGAAGCACCAAATCCGAAGCACGAAATCCTGAACAGATCCCAAATTCAAATGACCAAACAGGGAACTCAAACGTTTTTCAGTTTGGACATTGGTCATTTGAATTGCCCAGAAAATGTCACCCTGGGCCGAAGCCCTGAGCGAAGCGCAGGGGCAGTCGTCCCGACTTGTCGGGATGGTTCTGGTTCCCCGCCTGAAAGAACTTGTCCTGAGCGAAACGAAGGATTCTTCGGCTGCGACTCGCTTCCGTTCGTCTTCGCTCAGAATGACATCTTCTCCTCGTCCATCAGCAGCTAACTAAAGGAGGAACTCCCACATGGCAGGAATCATTTCCTTTGGCGCCTATGTCCCTCTCTACAGGTTGAGCCGCGAACATCTGGCCAGGGTCTGGGGAGGTGGAGTGGCGCCTGGGGAGAAAGCAGTGGCCAACGCCGACGAAGACAGCATCACGATGGGCGTGGAAGCGGCCATCGACTGCCTGGGCAAGACCCCCCGGGAGTCGATTGACGCCGTTTACTTCGCCACTACCAGTCCGGCCTACCTCGAGAAACAGTCGGCCAGCATCGTCGCGGCGGCTCTGGACCTTCGATCGGACATCATCACCGCGGACTTCGACCATTCCCTGCGGGCCGGCTCCAGCGCCCTGCGCGCCGCTCTGGACGCGGTGGCGGCCGGTTCCGCGAAGAAAGCCCTGGTGGTGGTCTCGGAACAGCGCGTTCCCGCCCCCAACACGGAGTATGAGGGGATCTTCGCCGACGGCGCTGCGGCCTTCCTGGTGGGAGATGGCGACGTTGCCGTTCAGGTCGAAGCGGTGCATAGCACTTCGTCCGACTTCCTGGACCTGTGGCGTCTGCCCACGGACCGTTTCCAGAGGACCTGGGAAGACCGCTTTGTCGTGGAAGAAGGTTACATGAAGCTAATTCCCGAAGCGGTCAAAGGTCTGCTGAAGAAGCGGGAATTGACGGTCAAGGACTTTAACAGGGCAGTGTTCTATGGCCCCGATGCCAGGAGGCACGCCGAGATCGGCAGGAAGCTCGGGTTCGATCCCAAGACGCAGTGCCAGGACCCCATGTTTGACAAGCTGGGTCAGACCGGCTCTGCCCTGGCGCCGATGATGCTGGTGGCGGCCCTGGAGCAGGCCAAAGCGGGCGAACGGGTATTCCTCTGCACCTACGGCGACGGGTGCGACGTGTTTTCCTTGAGGACGACGGACAACATAACCAAGGTGCAGGATATCCGCGGCATCAAGAAGCATCTGGCAGCCAAGTCGTTGCTGCCAAACTATGGCAAATACGCCAAGTTTCGCGAACTGATGTACTGGGAAGCAGAGCGGCGCCCGGCCGACACTTCCGCCCTCACCGTTTTGTGGAGGGAAAGGAACCAGCTCATGCGGTTCCACGGCTCCAAATGCAAGGTTTGCGGCACGGTCCAGTACCCGATGCAGAGGGTCTGCGCCGAGTGCACCGCCAAAGACCAGTACGAAGAGGTCAAGCTGGCGGACAAGCAGGGCATCCTGTTCACCTTCAGCATGGATGAGAGAGCTATGGTGAAGGACCTTCCCAACGTGATGGGCATCGTCGATTTTGATGGCGGCGGCCGCTACTACTGCATCGTCACCGATAGAGACCCCGAGAAGCTGGAAGTCGGCGCCCGCATGGAGATGACTTTCCGGAATCTCCATGACGGCTCGGGCATTCATAACTATTGCTGGAAAGCCCGCCCGGTCCGCGTCGGATAATCCCCCGTCTTTCCCCCTTTATCAAAGGGGGAGGGAGGGAATCGCCCTCTCCCCCTTTACTAAAGGGGGATTAAGGGGGATTCAGTAAGGAGAAAAGATAATGGAAAGCATCAAAGATAAAGTCGCTATCGTGGGGATGGGGTGCTCGAAGTTCGGTGAGCTGTGGGACATGGATGCTGAAGACCTTGTCATCGACGCGGTTTATGAAGCTTATGCCGATGCCGGGGGTGTGGAATCGAAAGATATCCAGGCCGCCTGGGTGGGCACGCAGCGCGGTTCCACCGCCGCCGGGCCCCTGGTGGCGCCTTTGAAGCTGCGCTCAATACCCGTAACCCGCGTGGAAAACGCCTGCGGCACCGGCCACGAGGCCCTGCGGAACGCCTGCTACGGCCTGGCCTCGAAGGCCTTCGACCTGGTGCTGGCGGTAGGCGTGGAAAAGCTGAAAGACCAGGGCTTCGGAGGTCTGGGCGCCGCCATCGGCGTGGACAAGTGGCATCCCACCTACGGTTACGGGACCACTCCCCCCGGACGCTATGCCCTGGCGGCCACCAGGTATTTCCATAAATACGGCCTGAGCCGCGAGGAGGGTAAGAGAACCCTGGCCAAGATTTCCGTCAAGAGCCACTACAATGGCGCGCGGAACCCCAGGGCCCACCTGAGAAGGGAAGTAACCATCGAGCAGGCCATGAATTCCCCCATCATCGCCTGGCCCCTGGGTCTCTTCGATGCCTGCGGCGTTACCGACGGGGCGGCGGCGGCGGTTATGTGCCGCACCGAAGACGCCAAAAAATACCGCAAAGACTATGTTACCTTCAAGGGATTCGGGGCTGCTTCGGGGCCGGGCATGGGCAAGATACTGACTTCTTATGATTACACCTGGTGGGACGAGACCCAGTTCGCCGCGGAGCAGGCCTACCAGCAGTCCGGGATCAAGAATCCCCGCACGGAACTGGACCTGGTGGAATTGCACGACTGTTTCTCCATCGCTGAATTGATTGCCACGGAGTCCCTGGGCCTGTGTCCGCGGGGCAAATTCCGTGAACACATTGACGCGGGTGACTTCAACCAGGAAGGGGAAATCCCTATCAACCTGAGCGGCGGCTTGAAGTCGTTCGGCCATCCCATCGGGGCCAGCGGCTGCCGCGAGACCTTTGAAATCTACAAGCAGCTCCAGGGCAAAGCGGAGCTGCCCTCCCGCCAGTTGAAGAACCCGCGCCTCGGTCTGGCCCACAACCAGGGCGGCCACCCGGGCAAGTTTGTCTGTAACATCACCATCATCGGTTTGCCGGAATAGCGAACAGCCGTAGGGTGGGTTAAGCGACCCGGTACCACAGGCCACCGTGCCTGTGAGGGCTGCGCGAACCCACCGAAGAAGCTAACAGCGGTCAGCTTGCGGCTATCGGCAGTCGGCTTTTGGCGCGCTGCTGACCGAAGATCTGCCATTCATGTATAATTAGACGTTGATTTCCGGAAAGCCGGTGGTCGTCCCGACGCATCGGGGCCCAAGTGCGCACCCGCAAAGGATGCTGCGAACTGAAGGCTGACAGCCGAAAGCCGACAGCCCAAAATTGAATAGAGCCAGAGACAGCGGGCGTCCGCGAGGACTTAAAATCCCAGCCAGCCCAGGCTTAAGCGCTAATCGAGAAGGCCCCCCCTTATTGGGGGTTTTCTCAGAGTGACTGAAAGTCCTGGCGCCCGCCGGCGCCAGGACTTTTTTTGTTGAAAGGGGTGTAGCGCATGGCCTTAGCCTTGCCGGGGGGGAATCCCCGCCCGCAAAGCTAAAGCTGTGCACTACACGCACCCGGAACCGAACGGGAGAAACGAATACATTTCAGAACACCCTGAAAGGAGGTGAAAACGAAATATGCCAACGGAAAAGAAAGTCCAGAAAGTTAGCGAGGTCCAGGACGAACTCGCCCGGTGCACCATAGCGATAACCACCAGCTATGTCGGGCTGAACGCCAACGACATGACCAGCTTCCGCCAGAAGCTGAGAGAGCAGAAAATCCAGTATCGCGTCGTCAAGAATACCCTGGCGCGCATTGCTGCCACGAATGCCGGCAAAGAAGGCTTCAGCAGCCTGCTGCAGGGCCAGGTCGGGGTGGCTTTTGGTTTCGGGGAGGAGACCGTGCCGGCGCGGGTACTCACCGATTTCATACGGACCCAGAAATCGGCGGTGAAGATCATCGGGGCGTTACTTGGCAATCGTGTGCTGAGCGCCGAGGAAGTAAACGCCCTGGCGATGCTGCCATCCAGAGATATCCTCCTGGCCAGATTGCTCGGCCAGATGGGCGCGCCTTTGAGTTCCTTCGTGGGGGTGTTATCCGCCAGCCTGCGAAACCTGGTGGGGGTGCTGGAAGCCCGGAGAAAGCAACTGGAGTCCGCCGCTCCCCCGGTCCCGCCTGCGGCCACGGCCCCGGCTGCGGAAGCTGCCCCGGTGTAGCCCATGGCTTCAGCCTTGTGGGGTGGGGAACAATTGTAGCCGCCCCGGTGTAGCCCATGGCTTCAGCCTTGTGGGGTGGGGAACAATTGTAGCCGCAGGTCTTTAGCCTGCGGGGGTGGGGAACAATTGAGTCCGTTCCCTTGCAGTATCCATGGGGACGCGACAGGCCTGAAAGAGTAAGAAAGGTATCAATATGAACAAAGAAGAAATGATTGCGGCCATCAAGGGGATGACCGTCATGGAACTGGCCGAGCTTATCAAGACACTGGAAAAAGAACTTGGCGTCAGCGCCGCCGTCCCGATGGCCGTTGCCGCCCCGGCTGCGGGTGGCGCCCCCGCCGCCGCCGCCCCGGTTGAGGAGCAGACCGAGTTCAGCGTTATTCTTCAGGAAATCGGGCCTAACAAAATCAACGTGATCAAGGCGGTACGCGAGGTGACCAGCCTGGGCCTGAAAGAAGCCAAAGACCTGGTAGAGGCCGCGCCGAAGGCCGTCAAAGAGGCCGTGAGCAAGGAAGAAGCGGCCAACGTCAAGACGAAGCTGGAAGCCGCGGGCGCCAAAGTCGTAGTGAAGTAGTTGACCCTCCTCTCCCTCAATGGGAGAGGACTGAGGAGAGGGTGAAACAATTCGTAGGGTGGGTGAAGCGAGCCGGTACTCCATTCCTGATTGGCCGGGCGTTCACTGACAAGACGTGCAACGCTGCTTCCCACCGGGCGGCGAGCGCAACCCGCCACCATCGGCCGTCAGCTATCAGCTTTCAGCCGTCAGCTATCAGCCAGGACTCCGTCTACAAGACTGATTGCTGATGGCTGTTTGCTGATCTTTTCTGCGCTTCACCCACCCTACGCCCAGCTCTCTACCACCGGGGGAGAGAGAAAATATCCTACTTGAGCAGCGGGGCGAAAATCTCCCTGGCCCTGGCCATCAGTTCGTCTTTTAACAGCACGTCCTCTTCGGTTTCCAGGTAGAACTTTTCCCCGGGCGGCAGGACCCCGGCGGGGTCCAGCCCGGCGGTCGGGACGTCGGTGCGCGCGCTGGGGGTGCCGGAGGCCCTGGAAACGATGGTTTGCCCCTCCCTGGTCAGAAGCCAGTTCAACAGAACAGTAGCGGCATTGGGATGGGGTGCGTTCTTCAATATGCTGATGTCTCCCATGCTCGGGGCCAGGAAATTGCCCTCCATGGTCCTGACCCATTCTATTGGCGCCCCATTCCTCCTGAACTCGGTGAAGAGGCCTTCCAGAAGGCCGATGCCCAGTTTGTACTTGCCCCGGGCCAGCCCTTCGACGATCATCCGGTCGTCCCGGGTAATAACCGGCTCTTGCTTGACGAACTGCCGCATGTAGTCGGCCCCCTTTTCCTTCCCTGATATGCCGTAGACCAGGGAATACCACCCGGAGCCGCTGCCGGGAATGGTGGGATCGAACATGATTATCTGGCCTTTCCACCGGGGCTGAAGCAGGTCATTGATGGATTTGACTTCACCATCTTTAACCAGTTCGGTGTTGCGGCCCACGTAGTTGCGCATGCTCGCAAAGAAATAGATTATGGTCCGGTCCCTGTCAAGGAAAGGGAACCGCCCACCAAGCCAGACATTGGGATCGGCAATCTCCGGAAGGATAAGCAGGGGTTCGAGCTTTTCCTGGACGTCCTTCGGTTTGAAGGTCAGGAGCTGTACCGTGTTTCCCTGGATCACCACGTCGCCCAGGAAGAGCCCGGCCCGGCGTTCGGCGAAAATCCTCTCTCCCAGCACGGCCCCCCTGCCGATGATGAATTCCAGGTCGATATCGAATTTCTGCTTGAAAGTCTCGGTCAGGGCCCTCTGGGTTTCGGGACTGGGCGCCATGTAGACCAGGGCGCTTTTTTCCTTTTTGGCCGCCAGTAGAGTTTTTTCCCACCGCTCCTCCCAGCCCGTGCGGGGACTGACGACCCGGGGTGGGGTGGTGGCGGTGGGCTGAGGGGTAACGGGGCTACCCGGGGCGCATCCGGCCGTTATGCCGGACAGGGTCGCCAGCGCCAGAATCATGGTGACGATCTTCTGAATCATCTGAACATCTCCTCTTTATTGAAACTCCAAATTCGAAAAACCAAACTCCAAACAATCACCCCTCCGCCGATGGCGCACCATGAAGGATGAAAATGTCATTCTGAGCGAAGCGAGCGCAGCGAGTGTAGTCGAAGAATCTTTCGGGGCGGGGCGCGGGACGAAAGACCCTTCGACTTCGCTCAGGGTGACAGCCTATTTTCTGAGCAATCACCCATCCGCCGATGGCGGGCAACCAAGAATGAAAATGGACTGTCTTTGCGAGGAACGAAGTGACGAAGCAATCCCCCAGTTGGCTGGACAGTCCGGGAGATTGCTTCGCTTCGCTCGCAATGACATTTTCGGAGCAATCTCCAGACCCACGTATTCGATCCCAAGACGCTGTCTCGCCCGCCCTTGGAATTTGGGATTTCGGATTTGTTTGGAATTTGGAGTTTGGTGCTTGAAATTTCTCGCTTACACGTGGTGCAGAAACCTGCTGATTCGCTCTTTCAGGGCCGGCTTTTCGTCGCTGTAGCGCAGCCAGACGGGTAACTTGTGCTGGCGGGGCTGGTGTCCGTAGAGGACATCGTCCAGCCAGGCGAACAGCGTTCGGGCCAGGGAGGATCGCGCCACCATCTCGGCTATTCCCCAATGCAGGATGTTCTGCGGCTTGGTCCAGCAGCAAGCGGACAGGCAGTAGAAGCAGGCGCAGTCGCTGCCCATGGCGGCGCGGTGCCGCCAGCACTTTTCCCCATCCACCGGCCATAACTTCACTCCCCGCACGTTTTCCTGCTCATCCCTGTCGGTTATCGCCCCCACCGGGCATACTTCGGCGCATTTCTTACATTTCCGGCAGAGGTCCTTGACGCCGATGTCTACCGGGCCATCCGGGGCCATGGGAAGATCGGTGGTAACGGTAACCAGCCGGATGGCGGGGCCGTATTTCTTGGTATTGAGCATCCCCGCCCGCCCCACCTCCCCCAGCCCGGCGTCAACTGCCAAAGGCACCGCCTGGACGCGCCCGCCGCGGTATGACGCGTTATAGCCCAGGTTTCGGATGAAGGAAGTCATGCGCACGCCAAGGACCGCGCCGAGACAGAACACTATGTGGTCCGTCTCGATGTTGCCCACCAGGGAGATGCCCCTGCCGGCCAGCAACATATCGAAATCATGGTAGGCGACGGCCATAACCACGCCGTAGGGCTGGTCCAGGGGGATGGGATTGCCGATGCGCAGACCGTCGGTATTGACCCTGGAATGGGTGTAGACCCAGGCCGGGTTGATCCTGGCGATGCCGACCAGGTCGGCGCCCAGGTGTCGGGCCACTCCTTTGATTGTCCTGGCGGCTTTCTCCGGAGTCATTATTACCCTGCGGGGATTGACCGGCCCTTCGGCCTCGCGGGAAAGAAAGTGATCGATGCGGCAGGCGTTGTTCAGGGCCAGGGCCAGGGCTTCCTCTCCAAAGAGCGACTCCTTCTGGCGTTCTTTTTGCTCCTCAGTGACAAACGGCCGCAGCTTTTTGTCATACTCCTCCAACTCAGGGTACATCTTGTAGAAAGCGTTGTACTGCTCGCTGCCCGGATTTAGCTCGGACCTGGCATTCGATAGGAGCCGGTAATCGAGACGATGGAGTGGCCCCACGACTTCGTAGGTGGGGAGATTGGTCTTCCGGGTCCAGAAGCTGGTCTTTCTTTTCCTGGGGGTAGCGGTGGGCCATGCTTGAGGCTCCGGGGGTGAGCCTGTTCCGGTGGGGTCCATCGTATCTGTTTCCACCATACAAACACTCCTTCTTCGGTTGCGGTGCGAACGAGAAAGCTGAAATGCTGAAAGGGCTGGTCCGCGGTTACATTGGCATTCCACTCCTGCAATGCCCCATTATATCACCGCCGTCAAATCGGCGCCGTCGCGGGGAATGACGAATCAATCCCTCACGCGCCGATGGCGCACCGTCAAGGATGAAAACGAACGACCCGCGCAGAGTGGAGCATCGCACGGACTCCCATCCGTCGGCTCGCCGGCAAAGCTAGTTGCTAGGGCGCGCGGTCAGATGGTAGAATTGGCGAAGCTACCTAATTATGAGTGGTATCGAAACGCGAATGGCAAGAGCCTACCGACACGAAACGGCACTACTGGCAATGAAAGCGGAGGGATTGTGGGATGGCTCATTCAATGGCAAAGAAAGTACGCTGCAGCAACTATCACCCTACGTAGGGAAGCTAAAGTCGGGAATGGTTCACAGTTTGATAGAGTACTTCACTCAAACCGGAGACCGAGTATGCGACCCATTTTCGGGTTCCGAAGTGGTCGCCGAGTCAACTCTTGTGGCGCTCGTTTCTTCGAACATCTCCGGTGTTGCTATTCGGCAGATGTGCCGGTTGAACCCCGTAGCTGGATCGAACTATGCCACCGGCACCGTCGTCGTCGAAGGCCGAAGACTGAATTCCCGCGCAGAGATCAGAGCCTCAGTCAACGGCGGAGACGCCATGACCCACGTCACCGTAGTCACGGAGCCCGATATGGGCATCCAGTTCAAGATTAGCTTGGTCAGCGAGGACCTGGGTAAGTTCCGGGCGATGTGGGGAGACCGGGAAGGGAAGCCACATCTTCTGAAGGTTTCGGCCCGCCACAGGTCGCTGGCTCGTTATCTTGGACCTCCACCGGATTATGATGGGCAAAATGCCCCGCATTTTCGCGTGCTCCTCGCTGAAATCGTGGCCGAGGCGGTTTGTCGCAAGACCCTCTTGCTGGAATCAAAGGAGCGCACGTGGGAATTCCGATGGGCAGACTCTAGGGAAGACCATCTAATTGCAGATGATGTGCTGTCGAGCTTCCAAGAGAGAGTTCGAGATTTCGTGGCTGATGCTCACGCTATCATGCTCAGTGACGCCGAGGTGAAGCGTGCGACCAAACCGCCATGGGATTCGGGCGGATAACCCTCGGCGACGAAGAACCCGCGTGGGCCACCGATGCTCGCCTAAGACGTATGTTCTCTGAGGAGTCTCCAGCGTAGATGTTTGAACCCCGATCCCTCGGTGGGCCACTATGGCTACATCTATATCCGACTGGTCCGTAGCCTCTCCCCTGGCCCACGGGGCATCAGCCCGGCGAACGGGCCAAAGGTGCTATAATTGCCCTTAATAGTGTCGTTATTTTGGGACTTGGAAGCGGTGATGCAATGACATCGACCGGGGGCATCATCATGCAGAAACTGGAAAGAAAGAAGAAAGCGAGAACTCCGACGCAGGTCGTGTTACGGCTCCAGAGCCTGACTGACCCTTCAGTTGTGGAGTATGTTAATGACTTGAAGGCGACCTACGGGAAGTATGCCTTGCCCGTGAAACAGGTCCGTCGCATAGTTGACAGGTCGATGGGGAAAAGAACGCTGAGCGAAGTCCTCCGTCGCATGCGCGAAGAATCCTACTAGACATGGTCATCTATTACGTGGAGACCTCTGCTCTGGTCAAGCGGTACAAGACCGAGCACGGATCGGAAGTTGTTGATGAACTGTTTGGAGGGAAGAGCGGTGATGACGTTATTACGGCTTCCCAGTTCGCGGCCGTAGAGATAGAAGCTACGCTATCGAGAGCATTGAAAGCCGGTATTCTGAAGGCGAAGGCATACGATTCGGTCCTGGGACTATTCAGCGATGACCCGGGCGAGATCATCGTCATACAGCCGATATAGAGCTCAATACTGCTGGACGCGGCCAAACTGGCCCGGAAGCACGCACTGCGGGCAGGAGATGCAGTTCATATGGCGTCGGCCCTGCGGGTGAGCAAGACAGCCCCGGCGCAGGTCATCTTTGTCAGCAGCGACGATGAACTTCTCGGAGCCGTGAAGGTCGAAGGATTGGACCCCTTGGATCCGAGGCGCCTCGACGCGTTGAATAACCTGCGAAGGTTAAGGGAGTGATGTGGAATCGCGTTGAGTCTGACCGGCGCCGCCCGCGCGTCAAGCATGCCGAGCGCATGATGCCCCATGCGGCCGTCACCCGGGAAGGCATCGAGCTTACGTTCGCCGATGGATGCAAGGGGGTTATTCCTTTTTCGCGCATTCGCGACGTTGGAAACCCGCAGGATGTGGCGGGCATCGAACTTCCCAACCCGTACCAGGTCAGCATTCGCGGTTTAAAGGGAGAGGTGGTCGAACTGACGTGGGATTTCGTGCGCCACTATTGCGACTCTGCTTACCGGCCGAGGGTGGAAGCTGTCGCCGCCGCAGGCGAACAACCCCTGGGAAACCGCGTCCGGGCTATTCCGGAGGCCGCCGAAATGACGCAATCAGAGCTGGCTACAGTGGCGGGAATCGGACGGGTGACGGAGGTCCGCATTGAGAACGGGGAGCAATCACCAAGATACGAGACCCTGGTGGCAATTGCGCGGGGGCTGAAGCGGCCGGTGGCGGACTTGCTTGAGGGTGAGCCGGTCGACTGAGAAGGTTGGTGCGGAACGGTGGTTGGGAATGCCACCTGGTACCACAGTCCACCGTGCCTGTGAGAGATGGAACTCTGGCAAGGCCGGAAGTCCCGTGGGGCGACCGTTACGGTCGACGGCGTGCGACAGGGCTTGCCCTGTCGCTACGGGACCTGCTTTCCCCACCCCGCAAGGCTGAAGCCATGGGCTACCCCCCGCCCACGCAGGCTAAAGACCTGTCCCGGCCAGTCGTCCGATGCGTCGGGATCTCAGATCGGAGCGAGTACAACCGCCCCTCCCCCGCAGGCTAAAGACCTGCGGCTACAACCCGGGCACGGAAAAGAAAAAGGGGGCAGGCTCAAACGGCCCCGCCCCCTTGAATCCCCCTTAATCCCCCTTTTAGAAAGGGGGAGAGAGGATGGCGAATCCCTCTTAAACCCCCTTTGAAAAAGGGGGAGGTGATCTCACTTGGCCCCGCCGCGGCTATAGGCGCCGGTCTGGAGCGTTTCCCAGGAGTAGGCGTCGCCGGGGATGTAATTGGACGATTTGGCGTACTTGGTGGGGTTGTATTCCTCGATCTTGAGCAGCTTGCGCTTGAGGTCGATGTGGGCCAGGCCCTTTTCCAGCATTTTGCGCCAGTCTGTCTCGAACTCCAGCTTGCCGCCGACTTTTTCTTCCCAGCCCTTGCTGATCATTTCAACGGTGGGCTGGCAGCCTTCCACCGGCGAACCCACGCCGAAGATGGTGTAGACGCCCGAGGCCACGAAGTAGGCGCCGATGCTGAGGGCTTTCTCGGACATCCATTCCGGGGCCACACCCACCACGGGCAGGTCGCTGATATCTTCGCCCAGGCCGCCTTCGGTGGCGCACTGGGAAAGAATGGTCAGTATCCGGGAGTTGTCCACGCACGAGCCCAGGTGCAGTATCGGCGGGATGCCCAGGGTCTCGCAGATTTCCGAGAGCCCGGGACCGGCATAGCGCATGACTTCCGGCGTGAGCAGGCCATGCTTGGCGCAGGCCACCGCGTTACAGCCGGTGGTCACCACCAGCACGTCGTTCTTGATGAACTCCTTGACCAGGTTGATGTGCGCTTCATCGTGGACGCTGTGGGCATTGTTGCAGCCGACCACGCCGGCGGCGCCCCGGATGCGGCCCTGCATGACGGCGTCATTGAACGGGCGGAAGGACTCGCGGTAAACGCCGCCCTGCATGTAGGCGATATATTCATGGGAGAAGCCCACGATCAGGCGGTCCAGGTAGTCCGGGATGTGAACGTCTTTCCGGTTGGGGAACTGGTCGATGGCGGTCCGGAGAATCAGCCTGGCTATCTCGGGGCCTTTTTCGTCCTCGAATTCAATGTGAGTGGCCCCGGTGATTTTGGCTTTGCGGGAGGTGGTGATGACCCTGGTATGCAGTTTGCTGGCCGCCTCGACGATACCCTGCATGATGCACTGGTAGTCCACCACCATGGCTTCCACAGCGCCGGAGGCGATGGCCAACTCTTGCTGCATGAAGTTGCCGACAATGGGAACACCCCTGCGGGCCAGTATCTCGTTGCCGCTGCAGCACATGCCGACCAGGTTGACGCCTTTGGCCCCTTTGGATTGGGCATAGGCGATCACCTCGGGATTGGTGGACTCGATAACCAGCATTTCCGCCAGGGTCGGCTCATGGCCGTGCACGACGACATTGACTTCGTCCTGCTTGAGGGCGCCGAAGTTGGAAGTGGCGGCAACGGGCACGGGCGTGCCAAAAAGAATATCGCTGATATCCGTGGCCAGCATGGAGCCGCCCCAGCCATCCACCAGGGAGGTGCACAGGGCGTGATTAAGAATGTTTTCGGCATCCTGGTCGGTGCCCATATGAGTGCGGTGCATGCACTCCACTATCTCCCGGTCGATGCCCCTGGGGGCAATGCCCAGCTTTCTCCAGATAGCCTGTCTTTTGGCCGGCGCCCTCTTGAGATAGATCAGCTCTCCGGTCTGCTTGCCCCATTCCCCCAGGGCCGTTTTGGCGACGTCCAGGGCTATTTCGTTATTGGTCCTTTCTTTGGTCTCGATGCCCATGAAGCCCGCCACTCTCTTCAGCTTCCTCTCATCCTTGATCTCGAAGCCGGGCGCCTTTCCTTCGGCCACGGCCAGAAGGGTGAAGGCCATGTTCCGGCCGTGGTCGCTGTGGGAGGCCGCGCCCCCGGCGATCATCCGGGCGAGGTTCCGGGCCTGGATGGTCTCCCTGGTAGCGCCGCACACGCCCACTTCCACCTTCCCCACAAAACGACAAGGTCCCATGAAGCACTGGCGGCAGCAGTTGCCTTCCTGCCCTATGGGGCACGGTTTGACTGCTCTGCCTCTATCAAAAGGGGTGGATATCCCCTGGCTCCGCGCAACCTCAAGCATATCTACGACTGCTGGGTCAACGGTCTCTTTTTTTTCCATTAGTTCTGTTTTCTCCTGCCAATAATCTGTCTGGCCGTCAGCTAACAGTTAGCAGCCGTCAGCTATCAGGCGTCGGTTGTTACAGGCCACGTTTATTATAGCCGAGAATAGGTATGAGTGTCAAAGGAAAAGCAGTCGTTAGTCGTTAGTCGGCCGTTGGTCTGCAGCGGCGCGGTCTCCACGCCGGGGTGGGGAATCCGCAATCTGCAATCTGCGGCGTCCGGGACTCTGTGTTCTCGGCGTCTCTGCGTGAACGGACCCTGGGTCGGGGGGGGAATCTTCGAGTCTGGAATCTTGAATCTGTAATCTGCAATCCCTGGCGGGGGTATTGACAAAGAAGAGCGAAGGGAGTATTATTTACTTCCATGTTGGAAGTATTGCACAATGGAATAGTTTCATGAGTGAAGATTCTTTGTCAGTGCAGGCCGGGCAGATCGCTGATATCATGGGCCACTTTGTGCGGATGAAGTCGCGTTTCGCGGCGGTGCTGCCGGCGGACCTGACGTTGCTCAAGGGCCAACTGGTTGAGGTGCAGCCGGAATGCTGCCCCGGCAACATGGCGGAATTCAACCTCTTCTATCGAATCGGGGCCATTCTGTCCGACCCGGCGAAATCACTGTCTATGAGCGATCTCAGCGAGGCCCTGGCCGTGCCGCTGAGCACCGCCACCAGGATGGTGGACTGGATGGTGGCCGGCGAATACGCCAGGAGGCTGCCGGAGGCCGGAGACCGGCGGGTTGTCCGGGTAGCCCTCACCGAAACGGGGGCGAGGCTGTATCAAAGCATTCATAACTTCGTGGGATACCGTCTGCAGCAGATACTGGGACGCCTTACCCCCGGGGAGCGGAAAAGACTGGTCAGCCTGTTGCAGAAAATAGTGACGATATTGGAGGAGGAAGGCAAATGATTGCCCTAAAGGGGAACCACGAGATTTCACGAGATGAACACCGGGTTTCCATAATTCGGGGTCAGGGTCGACTCGAAATGCGTCTTCCACATAGAGGAATCTTGTGAGAATCTTGTGCTGTTCTCGGGGTCTATTGTTGGAGTCATTTGCAGGCAGAGGTCGAAAGCTGTGTAGGGTGGGTTAAGCGCAGCAGGGTCTGGGAGGTGATGGGGGCTGCGCGAACCCACCGGCGAGGTCGAAAGAACAGAGGCATCGTCGGCATTCGGACGAGTGGTGGGTTCGCGCAACCACCCCAATCCGCTCCACCCCGTTGCGCTTAACCCACCCTACGTTTCTTTGAATGAATAGCATCAAACAGGAGACTGTTATGAAAAACACAAAATGGTTGTCCTATTCCGGAGTCTGGCAGAAGGCCCTGATCTGTCTTCTGGTTGCGGGGATTGTCCTTGCGGCGCCGGGGAGGTTGCTGGCGAGGCCTTACGAAGAGGTCCACCCGTTGCCGGCGGCGGGTTTGGCCGCGCAGGAGATGCCTTTGTTGCCCCCGGCGACAAACGCCGCGGAGCAAGTGGCGCCGCCCCCGTCGTTTACCGGGGATATCCGTGCCAAAGAGAGGATCATGCTTGCCTCCAAAGCCCCGGCGCGGATAAAGCAGGTCAGGGGCGAGGTCGGCGACCTGGTGAAGGGGGGCGACTTGCTCATCGAGCTGGACCACGATGTTCTGGACGCCCAGATCAAGCAGGGCGAAGCGGCGCTGAGTCTGGCCGAGGCCCAACTGTCCAAATTGTTATCGGGCTCGCGGAAGGAGCAGATCGCCATCGCCGAGGCCAATTTGGCCAGCGCTCAGGCCGACCTGGACCTTCTGCTGGTGGGTTCCCGGAAGGAACAGATTGACGCCGCGCGGAGCGCCCTGAAGGCGGCACAGGCCCAACTTGACCTGCTGCTGGCAGGACCGTCAGAGGAGGTCCGGGCCGTCGCCGAGGCCCAGGTCAAGCTGGCGGAAACGCAGGAAGTCCTCCGGACGAAGGTACAGGAGGCCAATCTGGGGACGAAGGGCATCACGACGGGCCTGCAGCCATACAGCGCTGAAATGATCATGTTTCAAGATGTTGTCGGGCAACTTTCGGTGGAACTGGCCAGGGCGCAACTCCGGGCCGTGACGGCCCCTGCCCGGCCCCAGCAGGTCGCCCAGCTTGAAGCCAATGTGGAGGCCAGCAAGACGCAGGTAGACCTGCTGGGCTTGCCCCCAAGGTCCCCGGAGGTTGAAAAGAAGAAGGCCGCCGTGGAGATTGCCAGGCAACAGTTGGAACTGGCTAAATCCCCGAACACGGAGAACGACCTGGCGGCGGCCGCGGCCGCCGTGTTGCAGGCCCAGGCCGCTTTCCAGGCGCTGAAAACGGGCAGGGAGGACTTCTTGCTGACAGCCCCGTTTGACGGGTTCGTGGCGGTGAAGCATACCAGCGCGGGCGCGCTGGTTATGCCTGGTGAGCCCATCGTGACGTTTATCTCCAGCGATGTTGAGGCGGTCTTCACCCTCGGCGAAGCCGATTATGCCCGGGTGCGGAGCGGCCAGGGGGTGACGGTCACCCTCCCGGCCTATCCGGGTCAGTCCTTCACGGGTTCGGTCCGCGCGATTTCACCCCAGGCCGACCCGGCCACACGGCGCTTCAATGTCTATGTAACCGTCTCCGACCGCGAGGGAAAGTTCCGACCGGGGATGTTTGCCAGTGTAGCTATCAGCTAACAGCTAATAGCAGTCAGCCAACAGCTATCAGCTTTCGGCAGTCTAAGTGGTCTCAGGAGTCGATGGTAGGTAGTAGGCAGATGTCGGAATCGGAAAGCGGCGAGGCCCGGCTGTTCGTTCGCTGAAGGCTGACAGCCGACAGCTATTTTGGAATTTGGCTTTTGGAATTTGGAATTTGGACTAAGACATGTGGCTTTCTGATCTTTCGATAAAGCGCCCGGTATTCATCACCATGATCTTCAGCGCCCTGATGGTGATCGGCCTGATCGCCTACAGCCGCATGGGCGTTGACCTGTGGCCCGACGTTTCCTTTCCCTTTGTGGCCGTCCAGACCGCCTATCCCGGCGCCGGCCCGGGGGAGGTTGAAAGCCAGGTCTCCAAACCCGTCGAAGAGGCGGTCGGCTCCCTGAGCGGCGTCAAGACGGTCCGGTCCAGCTCGAGCGAGGGCCTGTCCCTGGTCATGATCGAGTTCCAACTGGAGCACCCGGCGCAGCAGGCCGTGGCCGATGTCCAGGAGCGGGTGGGGGCCATCAGGGCTGGCCTGCCGAAGGATGTCCTGGAGCCGGTCGTCCTGCGCTTCGACCCGAACAGCCTGCCCATCATGACCCTGGCCGTGGCCGATAGGTCAGGTTCCCTGACCCCCGACAGGCTGCGCCGTCTGGTGAGCGACAAGATAAAGCCGCGGCTGGAACGGCTGCAGGGGGTGGCCGGCACGGAAATCAGCGGCGGCCTCGAACGCGAAATCCAGGTGGAGCTTTCCGCGGAGCGTCTCAAGGCGCAGGAGCTTTCGCCCCAGATGGTGGTGGCGGCCATCGCCAACCAGAACCTGAACATACCTGCCGGTCATATCGACGAGGGCGACCGGGAGCTGGCGATCCGGACGCCGGGGGATTTCCGGCGAGTGGAAGACATCGGTCAGGCGGTGATTGCCTATCCGTCAGGGGTCCCCTTGCGGGTAAGGGACGTGGCCGAGGTGAAAGACGGCTTCAAGGAGGTGCGCACCTATGCCCGGCTGGATGGCAAGGGGTCCATCGGGGTATCGGTCCGGAAGCAGTCGGACACCAACACCGTGGACGTGGCCAACCAGGTCCACGCCGAAGTAGCACGTCTTCTCAAGGACTACCCCAATCTTGACATAATAGTAGCCAGCGATTTCTCCGAGTTCATCGAGGCTTCCATCGCCGATACGCGCCTGGACCTGATCATCGGCGCCATCCTGGCGGCCCTGGTAGTCTTTGTCTTTTTCCGCTCGGTGAGCAACACGCTGGTGACCGTGGCCGGCCTGCCGGTCATCCTGATCGGGACCTTCTGGCTGATGAGCTTTCTCGGCTTCACGGTCAACATGATGACCCTGCTTTCCCTCTCGCTGTGCATCGGGTTGCTCATCGACGACGCCATTGTGGTGCGGGAAAACATCTTCCGGCACATGGAGGAGGGGGAAGACCCGAAACGGGCGTCGATCCGGGGGACGGGGGAGGTGGCCCTGGTGGTGGTGTCCATGACCCTGTGCGTGGTGGCGGTTTTTCTGCCCATCGCCTTCACCCGCGGTATCGTGGGCCGTTTCCTCAAGGAGTTCGGTCTGACGGTCACCGCCGCGGTGCTGATAT
This sequence comes from Chloroflexota bacterium, assembly GCA_016210565.1. Taxonomy (GTDB): domain Bacteria; phylum Chloroflexota; class Dehalococcoidia; order JACQUA01; family JACQUA01; genus JACQUA01. The sequence goes on along the minus strand of JACQUA010000213.1, from coordinate 217 downwards.
CGCTTTTCGAGGCTTTCACCCTGGCGCCCATGATGACGGCCCGGTTTCTGAGGAAATCAGCCCCGCGCCGCCAGCGCAGCACAGGGGATGAAGATGTCATTCTGAGCGAAGACGAGCGCAAGCGAGTCGGAGTCGAAGAATCCTTGGCTCCGCCCAGGACAAGTTCCTTCGGACAGGCTGGGGCCAAAGACCCTTCGACTTCGCTCAGGGTGACATT
>JACQUA010000202.1 GCA_016210565.1 Chloroflexota bacterium | reverse complement strand
TAGAGCAACTCTATCAGGCCTACCAGAAGAAAACCGCAACCCAGAAGGTCAATCCACAGAAAAAACAGACACCCCGTTCGGTTACATTTTACATGACAAAACAATCCCCGGTTGGGTTACCTTGTTAAATGATTTGACACGGACCGTGGGGGCTCGTTGTGTGCGGGCCAGTTCTGCACTTCAGACGCCCGCAGGGTTTCGCCGCCCACAGCGCCCCCCATACGTCAGCGTCGTGCCGGTTGACACCAGGGTTCCGACTCAAAGGATCCACGTTGCCCGACAACTTGAGCCAATCGGGCAGCCCCATCCCGACGAGTCGGGACCCGCCGGCGGGCGAACACACGGGTTCGCCCCTACAGTGCAGGTTTCCAGGCGGAAGCCCTGAAGATCGCTAGGCCGACCGACTGAACCGGTTGTCCTTGCCCACCAGGTGCCTGGGTTCCAGGAAGACGCGCCGATCTTCGTCCGGGAACGTGTGGCCTATCTCGAAGGCGGTGGTCCCGTGCCGCGCCGCGATCTTGATAGCCCTGTCCGCGTCTTCGTGGGGCACTACCACGCAGAACCCGGCGCCCATGTTGAAGACCCGGTACATCTCTTCATCGCTGACCTTGCCGGACTTCTGAATCAGCCCGAAGATGGGCGGGGGATCGGGCAGGGTGTGAATCCGGTAGCCCACCGCGGCTTTGGTCCGCGTCAGGTTAAGGAGGCCGTCGCTGGTAATATGGGCCATGGCTTTGATGCGAATGCCGCTCCTCAGCATTTCCACCACCTCCTTGACGTAGATGCGGGTAGGTTCCAGGAGCTCTTCGCCCAGGGTCCGCCCCAGCTCCTCGAAGTATTTGCCCGGCCTGAATCCGGCGTCCTGGAAAAGCACCCGGCGGGCCATGGTCATGCCGTTGCTGTGGATGCCGCTGCTCTTAAAGCCGACCACGACCTCGTTCTCTTTGACGTCAGCGCCGATGATGATCCTGTCCATGGGTACCAGGCCGACGCAGGTGCCGGCGATATCGAAACCCTTTCCCCGTCTCCTCCCCTTTATCATTTCCCTGACTTGCGCCATCTCGCCGCCGCTGATGTTGATGCCGGCCATCTCGCAGCCTTTGTAGAGGCCCTTTCCGATGTCTTCCACCATGGCGGGATTGATCTCCTGGACCGCGATGTAGTCTACCATGGAGATAGGCTCGGCCCCGACACACAGGACATCGTTGACATTCATGGCAATGCAGTCGATGCCGATGGTGTCGTATTTGTCCATCATCTGGGCAACCAGGAGCTTGGTGCCCACGCCATCGGTGGAAATGGCCAGACCCAGATTGTTGCCCAGGTCGAGGACGTTGGCGAAGTAGCCGATGGGCAGGGCAACCCGGCCCGGCCCGGGCCGAAGTTCGAAGGTCTTGTTGATCCATTTCAAGAGACCGGAAAGGGCGCTTTCCTCTTTGAAGGTGTCCACGCCGGACTGCAAATAGCCCGTTGGTTCAGAGTGTGGCTTGCCAGCCGGTGTCATAGATTGGCCTCCCAATTGAAATGTTGAATTACGAGGTATTCAAACCACGAATAAACGCGAATAGACACAAACAGACCAAAAAAGCGGTCTTTCATACTGCAACGTCGATCACTACTCACTACTCACTGCTGACTACTCGCTACTCAGTACACCCGCCGCAGGAATGGTGGGTTCGCATCACGATTGTATCGGGATGCTTAACCCACCCTACCTTTGCCTCGGGTCGGGCACGCGGCAGCGTGCCGCTACGGGGTCCTACTCGCTGCTAGTTGCTCATTCACCCATTGTTTCAAGTACATCACTACGCCTTCCACCGGCCGTATCTCTGCCTTCTTCTCGGTCCGTTTCTTGACTTCGATGCTGTTTGTCTTGAGCAACCTCGGACTGATGGTGACCCGCACCGGGATCCCCAGCAGGTCGGCATCATTGAATTTGATTCCCGGCGAGTCAGCGCGGTCGTCGAAAAGCACTTCCACGCCGGCGGCCTGAAGCTCCTGGTAAAGCTTCTCCGCCGCGGAGACCACCTCGGCGTTATCCATGAACAGCGGGCAGAGGTAGACATGATACGGCGCGATGGGCGCCGGCCAGATGATTCCGGCGTCGTCGTGGTTCTGTTCGACCGCGCCGGCCAGAATCCGTCCGATGCCGATCCCGTAGCACCCCATGACTATGGGCCTCTGCTCCCCCCGTTCGTCGAGGAAGAAAGCGCCCATTCTTTCGCTGAGAAAGGTTCCCAGTTTGAAGACGTGGCCGACCTCCACGCCTCGGGTCGAAAGGAGGTCGGCGCCGCATCCGGGGCACCCCTCCCCACCCCTCGCCAGGCCGATATCCGTCAGGATATCCGCCTTGAAGTCCCGCCCGTAGTTCACGTTCTTCAGGTGACAGTCCGGCTTGTTGGCCCCGGCGACGAAGTTGCTGCCCATGGTGACGGACTCGTCGCCCACCGACCTTATACCCGAAAGCCCCACCAGGGAGGCATAGCCGGCGACGATTCCGGCCAGTTTCACCTCATCCTCCCGGGCCAGCCGCAGGTCCAGGCATTTCAGGACCCTTTTCAGCTTCGTTTCGTTTACCTCCACATCGCCCCGGGTTACCACAAAAACGAGCTCTCCGTCACACATGTAGAAGATGGCCTTCAAAGTGGCCTTTTCCGGGACCCCGAGGAAGCCCGCCACCTCGGAGATGGTCTTCATCCCCGGAGTGGCCACCTCTTCCAGGGGCTGCGGTACAACCCCTTCCAGGTGCGCCCTCCGGCTTTTCGCCTTTTCCAGATTGGCGGCATAACCGCATTGCCGGCAATAGATGATTTCGTCCTCACCGCTTCCCGCCAGCAACATGAACTCATGGGAGTCTTTGCCGCCGATGGCGCCGCTGTCCGCCTCGACCATCATGTGGGGAAGGCCGCACCTGGTATAGATGTTCTTGTAGGCTTGCACCATTCTCTCGTAGGCGGCATCCAGGCCGGCCTCATCCACGTCGAAGCTGTAGAGGTCCTTCATCTGGAACTCCCGGACGCGCAGCAGGCCGCCCCGGGGCCGCGGCTCGTCCCGGAACTTCGTCTGTATCTGGTAGAGCAAGAGGGGAAGGTCGCGGTAGCTTTTCACCTGGCGGTGCACCAGCTCGGTGATGATTTCCTCGTGGGTCGGGCCCAGAAAGATCTTCCTGTTCCTGCGATCTTCCAGGGTAAACAGCGTCTGGCCGAAAGCCAGGTGCCTTCCGGTCTTTTCCCACAGCTCAACCGGCTGAAGGGTAGGCATGAACAACTCCTGGCCGCCCGCTTCGTCCATTTCTTCCCGGACGATCTGGTCTATCTTGCGCAGGGTGCGCCAGCCGAGGGGCAAAAAGGCATAGACGCCGGCCGCGATTTGTTCGATCATGCCGCAGCGGGCAAGAAGCTGGTGGCTGACAGTGTCAGCTTCGGCAGGAGGCTGCCGCTGGGTCTTTCCAAATAGTCTGGAGAAACGCAAAAGAAACCCCCAAAGTCAAAATTCCAAGGTCCAAGTAACAAATTCGAAGTGGCGAATGACGGACTCCAAGTTCCAAATGATACCAGAAAATCGGGGAAAGAGGAATAAGCACAGAATGACGAATGACGGCCCCCCGACTTGATCGGGGGTCGTCATCAGTCATTTCGGTTCCGGCTGGTCCGGACTAGGTACGACTACTAATGGCAAAACCGGGCCGCCAGGCAGATAATGGAAATATGGTCCGGAATTTGCTTTTCGCAGTCTGCTTGCTGCTCCCCTCGCTGGGATGCCAGAGCCCTTCCGCTGTTCAGCCGGGATCGAGTGCTTCCGCCACAGAAACCGGTGGGTCGTGGGAGCCGCGAAGCCCCATGCCTTCGCCGCGGAGCGAGGTCACGGCGGCGGAGCTGGGAGGCAAGGTCTACGTCATCGGGGGACTGGCGCCCGGGACGGGTGTGACCGGGCGGGTCGAGGCTTACGACCCGGCGACCGACAGTTGGGAGCGGAAGGCAGACCTTCCCGTAGCACTCCATCACTCGGCTGCGGTCTCCCTGGGCGGCAAGCTGTATGTCATTGCCGGATTCAACGCCGGTTTCACACCCGTCGCCGCCGTCTTTGAGTACGACCCGGCCGCAGACGCCTGGAGGACGATAACCTCCATTCCCACACCCCGGGGCGCACATGCAACGGCGGTCCTGGGGGACAAAATCTACGTCATCGGAGGCGTGACCGGGTTCGGCGGGGCCAACATCGGCGCGCTGGAGGTCTACAGCCCTGCAACGAACACCTGGGAGACGAAATCGCCCCTGCCCACCCCCCGGGACCACCTGGCGGCCGGGGTGGTTGACGGGAACATCTACGCCATCGGCGGCCGCCTGCGGCACAGCTTCGCGGCGAATCTGGCCGCCAACGAAGTCTACGACCCCCTGACCGACGCCTGGTCCGCCCGGTCTCCGTTGCCAACACCCCGCAGCGGCATTGCCGCGGCGGTAATGCGGGGACAGGTGCACGTTTTCGGCGGCGAAGGTCCCGGCGGCACATTCAGCGACAACGAAGCCTATGACCCCGCTACCGATAGCTGGAACGTCTTCCCGCCCCTGCCCACGTCCCGGCACGGTTTGGGCGCCGCAGTAGTTGAAAACGTGGTCTACGTGGTGGCAGGCGGCCTTTCACCGGGGTCGAGCGACAGCACGTCAAACGAGGCATTTGCCCGCTGACCCGGAGGGAAAGCGCGAAACCACGAATGAACACGAATTCACACTAATACGAACGCAATAATAAATGCCGCATCGCCCTGCTATTGAGAAGGGACACGTTTTCACACAAAGAGCACGGAGACACAAAGAACGCGAAACGGCAGCGGGCAATTTGGCGTCAGTGCATCCACGATTAGTTTTCTTTGTGTGCTTTGTGTCTTTGTGTGAGACTACCGCCCGCGGTTTTAGTCTCGCCGGGGACCACGAAGTCAGTGGGGGGAGCGGAATTGGGAGGATAAAAGCGGGGTGACCGGCGGTCGTACCGGATCACGGTCGACGATAGTGCCTGCAGCCAGCCCGATCACGGCTATAAGGCTGAGTTGACTGATCAACTCCGGGTTCGGCCCTCTGGGTCTTACGAACGCCTGGATGTTCAACCGGTCACCACCTGCTAACATTCTGCACGAGGTGTGGTGAAAATGGAATCCGTACGTCTACCTAATTTCGCCCGGAGCCACAGGCCTCGGCCCCTGTGAGCGCTGGAAGTGCGGCAAGCGTCGTAACACGTGGGACGTGAGCGCCCACGCAGAGGGTTTGTTATGACGGTTGCGGAGAGGTGATTGCGAGCGAGCAGAAAGACCACTGGCTCCATTACCTACGACGAAAGCGCCCCGGGAAGCAGCTCCAAAGGCTTTACGGGGTGGCTGTGGATGACTGGGCCCACTGATTTGGCAGCACCCGAGCCGTCAGTGCGTACCCACCCACGCCGTCGGGTTTGTAGATGATTGATTCCCCCGAGCCCGCCGATACGTCAAAGCCTACAGCACGCGTGATAGTAGCGCTATGGGAGACAAGCACTATGTTGGTCCCTGGCGCCGGTGCTGTACCAAGGAGCGTCTTCAGCGCCTGGGTTCGTTGTGCGGGGTCGGGAGGCACCGGCGCGCCCGGCACCGGCTGATAGTCGGGCGGCACCAGAACCAACGATAGTACATCAATATGCCCAAACGCCAGTTGCGCCGTGTCCTTAGTGCGGCAGTACGGGCTGGCCACTACCTTACCCACGGGGATATTAAGGTTCTTTAGACCAGTTCCAATAGCGCGTGCATCGTTTCTTCCCTTATCGGTAAGTTTGGCCTGTATTTCGCAATTATCCAGGTCCATGGGCTGCACCTCGGGCGGTCTCTGAGCCGCCGGGATAAGGCTCCGGTCCGTCTCTGAATGAGGGACGAGAATTACGTATCCGCCGGCACGCAGCGCTTGCAAAAGGGAAACCGAAGGCGCCGCCGGCGCCGGTGGCTTAACCGTCGGTGTCGGCGCGGCGGGTACGGTCGGTCCCGGAGGTCCGGGTGGGCCTTGAGGTCCTGTGGCTCCGGGAGGTCCGGCGGGACCTCGAGCACCAGCGGGACCCTGACCGCCAGTTGGACCTTGAGGTCCCGGAGGTCCGGCAGAACCTGGAACCCCGGCAGGACCCTGCGCACCAGCACAAGCCAGCAAAACGCTTACCAACCATACCAGGACAACCAGGACACCAATACCTACCTTGTACGGTGAATGAGTTTTTGTTATCCTCATATAACTTCTCCTGAGAGACTGTCCGAGTAAACCGCCGGGCTATTTCCCTTTCCGGAGAACCCCCTGCCCGTCTCTCCCTGCGCATGTCAGCGGGATTGAGGATAGATGCGGCAGGCTTCTATCGCCTGCTCCCTGCCTTTTACCTCGAGGCTCATTCGCTCAAACCCGTAATCAGGCGGCAGAAGGCCTTCAGGAGTGAATTCGCCGGCCATGATTTCGCCTGGCCGGGCCAGCCCGGCCAGGCGAGAAGCCACATTGACCGTATCGCCGATGGCTGTATAGTCTTTCACTTCATCGGCCCCCACGTCGCCAGTCCACGCCATCCCACTGTTCAGACCTATTCCGATGCCGAAAGGCAGTTCAAGAGCGTTCACCTGTCCGTGGAGCGCAACAGCGGTTCGCAGCGCCACTTCGCGGTGGCGGGGCTGGGGTATGGGGGCGTTGAACAGGGCCATAACCGCATCCCCGATGAATTTGTCCACCAGGCCGTCGTTCTTTATGATTATCTCGCTGGCGGCAGCATAGAACTTGTTCAGGAGCCATCGAAGTTCGTTTGGAGCCATCTTCTCTGAAAGCGGCGTAAAGCCCCTGATGTCCGCAAACATCACCGTTATTTCCTGCTCCACGGCAGGGAAAGTAACCCGGCCTCACCGGTTGCACAAGTTGGGATTCTTGCTGAAAGGCGCGGTGCCGCGCAGCTTGTTCGGCCAGGCGCTCACACCACGGATGGGAGTGCGACAAACCTTGCAGCGGTTGGAATAGATAACGGTGTTGGTGGTGGACATGGCGCTACTTCGCCGCTTTTCACTTCTTGAAAAGCCTGGCCAAGAATCCTTTTCGTTCCGCCGCCTGGCCGCCATGCATGTTTTTCCCGTGTTCGGCATAGCCTTCGTCGGTGTAGAACTTCATTCCACAGCAGTTCTGCTTGACCTGGAGTTGCTCTCCGTGCATCTTTTGCCGGTGCTCCACGTAGGCCGGCTCACCATCAAATTTCATGCCACAACAGGAAAACTGGGGCACTCTTCACCCTCTTTCGAACGCGACTCAAATCACCCGTGCAGTTGTTTGCTAACCATGGTAGTAGCGTGGCCGATGTTTGTCAATAGCACGATTTAACCAGTTCCGATAGTTCCACAGGCTCACCACGGGGCTGGCAGACGCCGCACCACAGGGCGTTCTCCACCTTTGCAACTCAGACACTGGCGAGCCTCGTAGCAACACCCCTTGTCCCGACGCGTCGGGATCGAACCGTGGCATACAATCGAGCACGACGGAGGTCCCGACCTGTCGGGATCGGTACGCATATGCAAGACCTCCGCCAGTGTCTGAGTTGCAGTCTCCACCTCTACCGCCTTGACCGCCTGTTTACTGCGCTAAGCCAGCCTAAAGACTACTTGACCAACCCCCACTGTTACACCGCCTACGGGCTTTGCTCGTAGGAGCGACGGACTGCTTTTACAGCGTCGTCTTCATAGCCCCGGGTCCTGGAATATCCATAGCCCCGTGCTGCGGTCGCTGCCCAGGATGTAGGTATTGCCGTCAGGGTGCTCGTAAAGAAAGACGCCCCAGAAATCAGAGCCGCGCTCGGCATCGACGAACCGGGCGACCTGGCGGGGGTTGGCCGGGTCGCTGAAATCCACCACCACGATGCCATCGGCATACCAGGAAATGTAGGCCCGCCGCCCCTTGACTACAACGTTATGGATGGAGTGAACGCCCGGCGGCGCCGGTTTCTGCAACACCTCCGGGGTGGCAAACCGGCCGACTTCCGCGATTCTCCCGGGGTCTCTCACGTCCAGGATGCGCCCGTATCCCCAGCCATCAAAACCCAGGCCGATAGATATCCGTTGCCCTACCGTGCCCGCCGGGGGAAGGCCCATTCCGGCTGGCGCATCGGGGGGCAGGCCCATGATGGCGAAGGCTGTCCGCCGCTGGACGAATACCGCTGGAATCGTCCCTTTCCCCGCCGTCCCCGCCATGGTCACCAGATCGTCGGTCACCTCCGCCTGGTTGAACACGATAGCCGCGTCATACCCGGCCGCGGCCGCACTGGCAATTTTGTCTTCAAAAGGACAGCCTCCCCGTTCGATCAGGGCAATCAGATTCGAGTCAGGCGAGGCCCGCTGCTGCGGCCGCGGGATGTCCTCGAGGCGGCACGCCTGGCCGACGAAGACCGTCTGCCCGGCCAGCGCCTGGTCCGGCCTCTGGCTGATCCTCGGGGTGAAGCCGGCCTCAAGCGCCCGGTATGCCCCGGCAAAGTCTCCCGATCCCACCCTGAATTCCAGCCTCGATGAAATGAAATCTTCATCGCCCATGAACACCAGATTCCCGTCCTCGGTGGGAACGGCGGCGTGGGAGTTGCCCTCCGCCGGCTGGCCGGTCAGGGGGTCGGGGTCCAGATAGTCGCTGTCCCCCAGGAAGACCGGATTGGCCGGGTCGGTTATGTCAAGCAAGACCAGTCCGGCGTCCCAGTACGAAAGGTAGGCGACTGTCTTCCCGGCATAGCTGGCATTGGGATGGCTGGCGGGGTAGGTACTGACCCAGACATCGTGCAGGAAGGAAACGGGCACTGCCCCCAGGGCCAACTGGGCGCCGGGGCGGAACCAGTCAACCCCACCCCTCGCCGAGACCCTCACCGGCGACGAGGGGTCCGTTATTTCGATGATATTGAAGTCCCGGGGCGACTCGTCCCGCACCATCAGGACAAAGGCCCGCCTGCCCTGCTCGTAAAGGAACAGGTTGTGGGCCTCGAAGCCGAGGGAAAAATCCGGCGCCAGCCGGCGGGGGGCCAGCGGGTCGGTAACGTCATAAAGGACAATGCCCGCTATGGATGAGGGAAGGGGTGCGTCGGTCCGGCGGCCGCAGAACTCTATCGAATAGGCCAGGACATCCCCATTGAAGGAATCCGTGCTCACCGATCTCACCTGAACATCGCTAACCCTGGTGCCTGGAGGCGACGGCACAAAGCCGGCTCTCACCGGGTTCCGGACATCGGAGATGTCCACGATATAGACGCCGGTGATGTCGGTCCCGCAGCGCGGACGGTCGAAACTCCCCAGGTAGGCATAGCCCTTGCCGTTCCGGGCGGTGTGGGCCCAGAGGTCGGTGATGTGCTCCGGTCCCGCGGCCACGTTCAGGTTGCTGAGGGGGGGCAGTTGGCCGGTAGCTACGGCCGGCGCGGGCGCGGGAACAGCAGTCGGACCCGGGGCCGGGGTCGAAACAGGGGGCGGAGAAGCCGGCGGGCTGACCGGGGACGCCGCCTCTTCAGCGCAGGACGGCAGTAAGGCCACCAGCCCGGCCATGATTACCAGGCTGGACCAGAACAGTCGCCGCCCCCGTCCCTTCCCTCCGGGTCTTCGAAACGCCGGGATATTCACGGGACACCTCCTGCCTCCATTGTAAGGGACAGGTGTAGCGGCAGGTATCCGTAGGTCTACCTAGTTTGGCGGATATTGCACCCGAGATGGCGAAGCCAGAGCAGAATGGCGAATTAATACCCATGCCCCAGGGTTCAACCAACAGTGCCGCCGTACGGTGTTCCTGGCGAGAAAGGATATCCGGCGCTCACAGGCGCGGTGGCCTGTGGTACCGTCCCGCCTACCGGGTCTTCTTGTCCAGCAGGTCGAATACCCTCAGGTAGCGCTGGTTCTTTGGGGACATCGCCTCAGGCAGGCGCATGCGCAGGAAATCGGCCACCTCCGCCCTGCTCAGAGGGATGGGCTTGCCCACTTTCCTGGCTTCAAGCAGGAGCTTGCAGTTTTCCTCCAGGAGCACCGTGTGATACGTCATCTCTTCAATGCTTTCCCCCAGGGTGATGACGCCGTGACCCCGCAGCAACATGGCCCTCGCCTTTGCCATCGTCCTCACCACCTTCTGCCCGTGGTCCTCCGTGATCAGCAACTCGCGCCTCTTGTAGACCGGCAGCTTGAAGCCCAGGGGCGCCACGTGCAGGATAACCGGGGCATAGGGGACGCCGGCAACCCCCAGCGCCAGGGAATGGAACGGGTGCACGTGAGCGACGCTGCCGGCATCTTCTCTAGCCCGGTGCAGGGCGCTGTGGAGCACCACCTCCAGGGGGGCCGTACCGTTCCCGGAAATCTTCCTGCCGGCATAATCACACAGGATGAGGCCTTCGGGCGTGAACTCCTTGTCCGTGCTACCCAGCGTCGCGGTGATGTAGAACCGCTCCTGTCCCGGTATCCGGGCGCTGACATGGCCATAGATGTCAAAAAGCCCCAGCCGGTTCAATATCCGCGCGCTGGTGGCCAGTTTGGTCTTGATTTCAGCGTCGTCCATGAGTTCGAGTCTCCTTTCCTCCCCCTTTTGCGAAAGGGGGACACAGGGGATTCTTTCTCGTTGCAAGAAGGCTTCTCAAATCCCCCTTAATCCCCCTTTTTCAAAGGGGGAGAGGAATTCGCCGGTGATACGCCTTCGTGTGTGTCGCTCGCCTCCCCCCATCACTTCATCACTTCGTCCAGGACCTGCTTGGCCACGCGGTTCATCTCCCCCTCCCACCGGGTACTTTCTTCAGTTTGCACGTAGAGCTTCTCCCCCGGGTTAAACCTCCATATAGGATTGAGCCCCTCAACGGGAACGTCAAGTCGTCTGGTGACACTGCCGATGTTCCCCCCGAAGATGGTCAGTCCCTCTTTCGTCAGCAGCCAGTTCAAGAAGACCCTGGCCGCGTTGGGATGCGGCTGTCTGGTCGGGGCGGAAATGCCGCCCATGGATGCGGTGACGCCGAACCCCTCTCTGGTAATCATCACGTCTACCGGCGCTCCCGCCTTGATGAAACTGTCAATGAGCGGCATATTGGCCGCCAGGACGACTGCGAATTTTCCCCTGGCCACGGTTTCCAGCAGCATCCGGTCATCCCGCTGGATGACGGCCTGCTGGTCGACCAGCAGCTTCCGCAGAAAATCCCTGGCTTCATCCACACTCCAGATATAGTGGCCAAAGTAGGTCATCAAGGCGGAGCCGGTGCCCGTCAGACTGGGGTCCCGCATGGTTATCTTTCCCTTGAACTGGGGCTTCAGCAAGTCCTTGTAATTTTCGAGTTCTCCCTTCTTGACCAGGTCGGTGTTATAGGTAACGAAATGCTGCTTCTGGGCCAGCAAGGCGATATACGTCTTGTCTTTGTCGACAAAAGGGAAACGCCCTTCGATCCACTGCTTCGGGTCTTTCACCTCGGGCAGTATCAGTAATGGTTCCATGGGGGCGAGAAGCCCTTCGGGTTTCATCAGATTAAAGGCGGTATTGGTGCCTCCGCCGACAAGATCGATCATGTAGAGACCGGCACGCTGTTGCTGCTGCATCTTGGCCACCAGCGTTTCCCCCTGCTGTGTGGGCGTGAACTCGACGTTGATGCCGTACCTGCCCTTGAACGCCTGCGTCAGCGCCCCGGTGAGCTCCGGAATCCAGGCGCCGGTGAAGATTATCGAAACCGTCCCCTCCTGTTTGGCCAGCGCCAGGGTGCTCTCCCATTCCTGCTGCCAGGACTGCCTGGCTTCAGGCTCTGCCGCCTTCGGCGCCGGCGCCGGGCCGCCGCCCGCCGGAGCGGCCGGCGTCGCCCCCGCACACGCCGCCAGAACCAGCACGGCCGCCAGGAAAACCAGCGAAATTACCAGTGATGTCCTCATTCTTTTCCTCCTTGACATTTCAATACATCAGTACCACAGGCCACCGTGCCTGTCAGCGGTGAACCAGGCCGATGTCAACTATCTTTGCAAGTGACCTTTAGCCCCTGTCCACCCCGGAGCGGCCTGCTACCGTTTGTTGACAGAACAAATCTGCCGTGTTCAAAATCCAGCTCTCACAGGCACGGCGGCCTGTGGTACCGGTTGGCGGGCAACGCCAAAGCAAATAGGCAATGACCATAATCGGGCGAGTATTCCTGCACCCCATCATTTCAGCAAGTGTCCGAAGATTTCCCTGCCAAGCGCAATCGCCGCGTCGGTCCTGAGATAGAACTCCTCCGTGGTAGTATCAACGTATTTCACTCCCGGCTTCCTCATAGAGACCGGATCTACATTTGTGCTGGGGATATCCGCCCTCGCGCTCTGGAGGTTGGCCACGTCGGTATAGGCAATCTGACCCTCGCGGCTCAGGAGCCAGTTGATGAAGAGGAGACTCGCATTGGGATGGGGAGCGTTCCTGGGTCGGGAGAGAAACCCGGTGCCCGCGCTGACGTAGGTGCCCTCGGCGGCAACAACATATTGTATCGGCGCCCCGGCCGACAGCATTTCCTGGATGTTTCCCTGATCGATGGCAATGCCTACGGGATATTTTCCCCGCGCCAGCCATTCGGCCAGCAGGCGCTGATCCCTGGAGATGAAGGGATCCTGTTTGGCCAGTTGCCTGAGATAGTCCACCCCCATAATGACATTCGCCTGCACGTCCACGAACATCTTGCCCGATCCGGCCAGGGTCGGGTCGTGCATGACCATCTTCCCCTTCCATTTCGGGTCCAGGATATCGCGATAGGACTTTATCTGTTCAGGCTTGACGAGGTCTGTATTTATCTCCATCTTGTGATCGACAAAGGCCAGAAACGCGATGAAATGGCGCTCTTTGTCCACCCACGGAATCCTGTTCTGCCACCAGACCTTCTGGTCGGTGATCTCCGGAAGTAGGAGCGCCGGCTCCATGGGATCGAAGACTCCCGCCGGCTTGAGGACCGTCACGGAGGGGCCCGAGGCGCCTATGATCACATCGGGCAGGTAAAGGCCGGCCCTCCTCTCGGCCAGGACCTTGGCGGCTATTTCCGGCCCCTTGACCGCCAGGTACTCCACCGCGATTCCGTATTTCCCGGTAAATGCCTTTATGAGGGCCTCCCGGATTTCGCCCGTAGCCGCCCCGTAGACGACCACGGTCCCTTCTTTCTTAGCCCCCTGCACTACCTGGTTCCACCTGGACTGCCAGGCCTCGCCCGGTTGCTCCCCCGCCTGCTTGACCACCGGCCCGACCTCCTGCGGAGGCGAAGCCGGCGCGGCGCAAGCCGCCAGGGCCGCAAGCAGGGCGGCGGCAGTAATCATCATTCTCAACATTCTGGCTCCTTTCACTCCTCGCAAGACCCGTAGGGGCGGTTCGTGAACCGCCCGCCCCTGACACGCGCCCACCAGGCGGGCGGTTCACGAACCGCCCCTACGGTGGTTCTCACAGTTCCGCCACGCAGGTCTCCCACGTTTTGCCGGCCATCCGGTCCAGGTCCAGGGTCCGGTGCTTGAAATGACGGAACTCGTCCGCGGTCAAAGGCATGACTGTACTGATACTGGCCGTCTCGATCAGTCTCCTGGACTCCTCCTCCAGGGTCAGGGTTACCAGAAGCAGCTCCTCGATGCTCTTTCCGATGGTCACCGCTCCATGGCCCCTCATTAACACCGCCGGGGCATTGCCTGCGAACTTGGCCAGCTTTTCCCCTTCGTCTTCAGTGATTATGAGGTCTGCATCCACCCAGACCGGCGGGGGGTTGTCTACGAAGGGGCGGGCATTGACGTGCAGTGGAACAAACTTCATTCCGCATATGCTCAGCGTCGTGGCGTAGTAGGAATGAAGGTGAGCGATAGCCGCGGCATCCTCCCGCCGGCGGTGGAGGACGGTGTGAATCACGGTCTCCCGGGGAGGGGCGTTGGCCCCGGAGACTTTCTTTCCCCGGAAGTCCACTCCCACCAGGTCATCGACCCCGATGCCTTGCTTATTGCCGAACTGGCCCGGCGTGATGTAGAAGAGCTCTTTGCCGGGCACCCTCACGCTGATGTGCCCGAAGGGCCCGAACATCCTCTCCTTGACAATGATCCTGGTCATCGTCACGAGCTTGTTTTTCAGTTCTTCTTCGTTCGTAATGCTTGCTCCTTTGCTGCTGACAACCTGTTGCACGGGATGCGTAACCACGAATGCACACGAATAAACCCAATCTAGGCACGGGCTATCTCGATGCTTCACCTTTCCCCACCCCGTAGGCTAAAGACCTGCGGCTACGCCCCGCGCGGCCCTTGCATAGTCCTCAACAAACACTAAGGGACCGTCGACAAGTATTCGTGTACATTCGTGTTCATTCGTGGTTTCAGTGCTGGGCGGCGGCGAAGGAAAACTCCTCCATTCCCAGCCGCCTGAGCGTTTCCGGGCGAGGCAGGCCGCTGGAGGCGTCCCAACCGCACTCCCGGTAAAAATCATGGACCAGACCGGGAAGGTATTTAGCCATGGTGAAACCCTTGAAAATACCGTCCGGTATTGGTTCGAGCAGTCTGGTCCCGGTGGCGGCCAGGTCATCTTCGGGCGTCCAGCCGTATCTGAGGTGGAGGATATGCTCCAACTGCCACACCCGCTGGCCCACCGCCAGGGCTTCTTCTATGCCGAAGTCCTGCCAGCCAGTCACGGCAGTTAGCGCATTCAACTGGTCCTGGAGGATGCCCTGCTTGTTGATTGGCTGGGCAAACCAGCACAGCCCTGCGGAGCCGCAGAAATACCGGTTCGACCCGTTGACCAGAACTTCCCTGGCTTTACCGGCGGCGGAGTCGCGGTCGGTCTTGTCCGGATAGCCCAGGTCCGGAGCGCCGTCGCGGTACTCGTAGGCCGCGAACTGGGGCTTGACCCCGCCGCTGCTGACGATCTGACCGAGCATGATCCCTGTGTATGGCCGCCAGTCGTGCATGGCGGGGGCGCCGGCTTTGACATTCGGGACAAACCTGGCGGCGTCCCCGCCGATGGCCCTGGCCGTCGCCATCACTCCGTCAGCGATGGCATTGCCCAGCCACCCTTCCCTTCGCGCCGTCATGTTCATGACCGTCTCCACCACCGCGGCGTCTCCCCATTTGAGTTCCAGGCCGCCGGTCTGCTCCCGACCCACCAGTCCCCTCTCGTAAGCCTCGAAGACCGCGCCGGCGGCGCAGCCGAAATGGGAAGCCTCTATCCCCAGCCGGTTGAGGACACCGGCCAGGTACAGCACCTCCGGCCCCTTAATGCCAAAAGTAAAAGCCGCGCCTTCGAAATGCTCGCTGCCGGCGTTCAGCGAAACCGTAACGCCGGCATGTTTCCCGGTGACGAGGCGAACGTCGTAGGGGCACTGCCGGTTGCATTCGTAGCAGGGCCGGGGTGTGAACTGCTGCTTGTCGAAATCTTCGCTGCCGTCCAGCAAAGTGCTGCTGAAATTCCGGTTCACCACCGTCTTCAGCTCGGCGCCGAAGCCGACGTTGCACCGGGATTTCGGATACTCGTACACCCGTATCTTGCTGCGCCAGGAGTTGCCGGCTTCCTCCAGCCTGGCCGCGTCTTTCACCGGGACCCGTTTCGTCCCGTGGACGGCAATGGCCTTCAGCTTCTTCGACCCCATAATGGCGCCGCCGCCGTGCGAGGCGCTGTGGTTGTGGTCGTTCAGTATCATCGCCGCCCGCACCAGGCTTTCGCCCGCCGGGCCGATACAGGCCACACTGGCCTCCGGCTGGTTAAGGTCTCGCTTTATCCACTCTATGGTCTCGTGGGTATCTCTGCCCCAGATTTTCGAGGCCTCCCTGATTTCCGCCCTGCCATTGTTGATCCAGAGATAGACCGGCTGTGTGGAAGCGCCGCTGACGATGATCCCGTCATAGCCGGCGAATTTCAAATAGGAGCCCCAATGGCCCATGCCGGAAGAACTGACGGCGGTCCCTCTTTCGCCCCGGCCAAAGCCGGTAATGTTGCTCAGAGTGACCACGGTGTAGGCGGCGCCGCCGGGGGTCTTGCCCGTGCCGGTCAGGGGCCCCGTCATAAACACGATGCGGTTTTCCGGGCTGAACGGCGTAACGCCTGCGGGAAGCTCCCGGATCAGGATTGCCTGGGCCAGCCCCTGCCCGCCCGGCCACTTCCGCAGCACCTCCGGTCCGGGCAGGTTTTCATCCTTTGTCGTTCCGGCCGTCAGGTCCACCCGCAGAATCCGGCCCATATAACCGCCCGGCAAAGCCCCGGCCCTTCTCGGCGGCAGCAGCGGCTGCCGCCGCAGTTGTTCCAACTCCTTCTCCAAACCTGTTTCTCCTTCATCTCCCCCTTTGAAAAAGGGGGACTAAGGGGGATTTAAGAAGCGCTTTCGCGACCAGAGCGAATCCTTTATCCCCCTTTGCGAAACTGATCGTGTCCCACATCTCGGGCTGGACACAGAGGACCGGTACCGCAGGCCTCCGTGCCTGCGAGAGTTGGACCTTGTACGGTACCTTCTTGTACCAATGACCGT
>JACQUA010000209.1 GCA_016210565.1 Chloroflexota bacterium | reverse complement strand
GGGCAGTCCACTGCCCACTGCCCACCATCTCCCCTAACCTGCTACTACCGACACCCACACGATCTCCGTGGCGAGGCCTTACCCCCAAAGGGCTTTTTTCGCCCTGCAAAGCCCCCATTTTCCACGGACGAGCTCCTCCTTTCTCGTTTTTCCCTCCACCCATCCCTACCCCACGTGATCTGCTCTCCCTATCGGGTCCCCATCGCCCGCCTGGCGGCCGCCCATTCGGCCCTCAAGGAGGAGGCCCGGGAGGCGACCGACTACCGGTAGGATCAGCTCATAGCTCGTAGCTCAAAGCGGAACTTAGATTCCTCGCTTCGCTCGGAATGACAGCCATACAATCTGTCATTCCGAGCGAAGCGAGGAATCTGAAAAAAGGCAATACTTCGCTATGAGCTATGAGCTACGAGCTGATCTTGGCCAGGCGCCTCTGCCCACTTCCCACCGCCTTACGCTGGACCATGGAGCGCCCGTCCTGTTCGCCCGGGTCGGAATAGGGCCTGAACCCGTTCTCCCCTCCGATCCGGAACCGGGCCAGAATCTCCTGGAGCTCGGTGGCCAGGCCGGAGAGCTCTTGGGACGAATGGGCGATCTGGTTGGCGCCGTCAGCCGTCCCCTGGGTCACACTGGCCACCGACTCGATATCCCGGCTGATCTGGTCGGAGGCAGCCGACTGCTCCTGGCTGGCGGCCGCGATCTGCTGGACCAGCTCGGTGACCCGCTCCACGCTGGCCACGATCTCCTCCAGGGCATCCCCGGCCTCCCGGGCCACCCGGACCTCCGACTCGACCTGCTGAGTGCTTGCCTCCATGGAGGCCACCGCCTTTTTGGTCTCCTCCTGGATAGCCAGGATCATCTTCTCGATCTCCTTGGTGGCCTTGGTGGTCCGCTCGGCCAGTTTTCGCACCTCATCGGCCACCACGGCAAAGCCCCGGCCCTGCTCGCCGGCCCGGGCGGCCTCGATGGCGGCATTCAGGGCCAGCAGGTTGGTCTGGTCGGCGATCTCATCGATGACCTTGATGATCTCGCCGATCTCGTTGGAGCGGCCGCCCAGCTGGGTGATGACCGCGGAGGACTCTTTGATGGTGGTGGCGATCTGGTTCATGCCCTCGACGGTGCGGGCGACGGTTCGGCCACCCTTCTGGGCGGCCTGGCTGGCGTCCTCGGCCGCCTCCGAGGCATGGGAGGCATTCTGGGCTACCTCCATGACCGTGGCGCTCATCTCTTCCGATGCGGCCGCCACCTGTGCTGCCTTCTCCATCTGATCGCGGGTGCCATCCGCGATCTGGGTAGACAGGCTCGAAAGCTCTCCGGAAGCCGAGGCCACATTGTCTGCGGTGCCGACCACGCTCGAGATGGTCCCCTGGATCTTCTCGACGAACGTATTGAACCAGTGGGACAGCTCCCCGATCTCGTCCTTCGAGCTCACTGCGATCCGCCGGGTCAGATCCCCCTCCCCGACCGCGATATCTTTCAGGGATTCCATGACCGTATGGATCGGCTGGCTAATCCCTCTGCTCACCAAAATGCTGACGGCCGCGATCAGGATGCCCATCAGGAAGGTAAAGAGGATCATCTGGTTTCTTACCTGGTACATCGGGCCGAGGATCTCCTTCTCTTCCTGCTCGACCACGATGGTCCATTCGCTGTCGTAGAAGGGCATGGAGGCGCCCAGCAGCCGCTGCCCACTCTGGCCGGGGTAGAATCCCATGGCCTCCCGACAGCCGGTGGCAACCCCGGCATTGGTATGGTATTTCCCGCCGGCACAGGCCGGGTCGGTGTGGCCGTGGACCGTCTTTTCCCAGGGCACGACGCTGCCGGCCTGCTTGAGGATCGCATCCGGGTAGGTCCGCGATTCGGTGATCATCTTATTGTCCCGATTGACGATGTAGTAGTCCATCGTCTTGCCTACCCCGGCCAGGTAGAAGGCTCCCATCCCCTCGGGGAGATTGCCGATCTCCCCATTGACGATATCCGTCAGGATCTTTCCATCCGCGTGGATGTAAATGGTTCCATCCTGGCCTTTCTTGCTGAAGGTGAAGAGAAGCTTCCTATCTTCTGCGTAATAGGGATCGAAATATCCCCACTTGAAATCGGCCTTCTCCTCCCAGGGCTTTTCAATCCGAGAAGCATCGGAGGACGCAATGATCTTTCCATCTTTGACATAATCGATAAAATGGTATACCCCAAACGTTGGGATCTTTCTTTGTCCTGATTTTATCTCCTCTTTAAATGGATGTTTTTCCATATCAAACATATCGGATTCCACGATATGCTTAAAATATTCGGACAGTTTATCTGAAGGCATGTTGGGCGCCAAATGGGCCAATTGAATTGCCAATTTTTTATTTTGGTCAATGAGTCTTATCACTCCTTGTTGTTTGGCATCGACAAAATTCATTAACCCACCTACCGCATCTTTGACATAAGCTTGTTTGATCTGCCTGTAAGTAAAGGCCAGCATAACTATTAGGGGAATTACCCCAATGACCAGGAATAAGATAGGAAGCCTGGTCTTGATCTTTATGCTTTTTAGCATCGGGTGCCCTCCTCAGAGCTCTTGACCTACATCGATTTCTGTAAACCAAGGGTTTTCAACAACCCTGACCATACTTTCATCCTTTCTCAGAATTCCATCTGTAGCCTGGAATAAAATTGAAATAGATTGTCCGGGTCATCCGGCAGGGTAAACCGGTAAAAATCCCCCAGGAAGGCCAGCGAGCTTCCAAATTCCAGGTAGACGCCCGCATCTAGCTTCCGCGAGAGGCCCGAAAAGAGGCTTCCCAGGTTGTACCGCCCCTCCGCCAGGAATTCGAATCCCATATCCTGGTCGCCTCGGGGATTCTCCGCGCTGGATCGGAGCCATCCTCCCGCCAGATAACCGTCCAGCCTTCCGGTAATCGGGAATTCCACTTTTCCCTGAACGGTGGTCAGGCCATAGCCCCGGTTCTGCAGGCTGACCCCCAGGTCGTTGGTGTCGGAGGGTCCATGAGGGGTAAAGATCCCCAGATAGCTCCAGTAGCCCTGTGCGCCAAAGCCATCCCGAACCGACTGGCCGATCGTCCGGAAAGTCCGGCTACTGCGATCCTGGCTGCTCCCATCCTCTCCGGTGGCGTACAGTCCCTGGAGGCTCACCCGGGCGGCGCCGATCCGGTAGCTCCCTTCCAGCTTGAAGGCCCAGCCCCGGTTGCAGATATCCCGGCCCCCATCCCCATTCTCCTTGCCCGCATTGAAGATGGCGAATCCCTTCAGGCCCAGAGCCCCCAAGGCGGTTGAGGTATCCAGTCCCAGCCAGACATCCTTCCGCGTGGACCCAATTCGCCGGGGGTCATCCTCACTCCGCTTGTTCGACTTGTCATCCATCCAGTAGAGGTGGAACCCCGCCTGGGAGCTCTTGGAGAAGTGGTACTCCGTATCCACTGCATAGAGATCGCTGTCATCGGAGCGCCTCGTATTCCCCTCAAAGAGCTTGAAATACCCTAGCTTGAGGCCGAGCGGTCCCACCTGGGTCACGCCCTGAATGCCCCCGACGTTGAAGTCCCAGTCGCTGCTGGCCAGGACATCCCCGAAGCCATCCGTCCAGTCCTGGATCCCCACCTTGAACTGGATGGGATGGAGCCCCGATACCTGAGGGATCATGCGGAATTCCAGGAAGGCCCGCCGAACCTCCACCCCGATGTCGTCGTTGCCCCGGGTATAGTTCTTGGTCAGCTCTCCGTCCTCCCCCCAATTGATGTGTCCCATCTCCAGCATGAGTTGTGCCCGGAGATTCTCATTGATGACCGTGTTCAGGGTGGGGCGAAATCGTAGTGCGACAAACGACTCGCTCTTCTGGTCGTCGCCCACCGCGGCCGGATGGAAGCTAAAGTTGCTGCTGTTGAACACCATCCGGTACTGGCCGTTGAGGGTTGTCTTGATCCCCTCCTCCCTGGAGGCCTCCGAGGGCTCTTCCGCGGTCTCCCTCACGATACTATGGGTCTGAATGATCTGCGTCAGGGAGGCCACCTGCTCCCGTAAGCCCTTGATTTCGGCCTGATACTGCCTCTCCATGGCCTCGATCCTGGCCTGGAGATCGGCCAGGGGGTCCGCCTCCGCCACCCAGGCCTGGGGAAGCATGCCGATCAGGGTCAGCACCGTGATGCAGAAGATCCTCTTCATCCGCTCTTCTCCTCCTCGCTGCTCACATTGTGAGAAAGTTCGTCGGCGCAGGGGCCTTCGGTTGGGCCCGGAAGACAAAGCTATGAGGAAATGCACAGAAGCGCCGCATGGGTATTCCCAGTCTTCCTAAGATATCGGCATTGGTTGACGGTGCTTGAGCGCAAAAAGCGGCGGGAGACAAAAAGGGGCCGTCTTGGCCGAGGCGCATGCCCCATCCTCAAGTATTTGGACTGTGGAGACCTGCACCAGGGCTTTGCCCGGGTACGGCGCCAGGAATGCGGCGAGGAGGTTCTGCTGGCCTTGGCGTGCTCACCGACCTCTTCCGACACAAGGTTCTGCGGATGCTTCTCTCCCAGGGAAAGGTCACCGAGGCCCTGGTAGAGAATCTCCTCTCCTGGCCTCACTCTGGTTTCCATGTCCGCCAGGG
>JACQUA010000002.1 GCA_016210565.1 Chloroflexota bacterium | reverse complement strand
GGCCAGCCGGGACGGATGGCGAGGTCGCCTTCCTGACCCACGGGCGCCTCATTCCCTTTTTCATCTATTATCCCCGCGGTGACGCCTGGCAGGGGCTTGCCCATGGAGCCTGGTCGAATAGGCAGCACCGGATAGTTCGCAATGAGGATGGCGCCGGTCTCGGTCTGCCACCAGTTATCGTGAATTGCCTGCTTGAAGACCCGCATGCCCCAGACCACGGCTTCGGGGTTCAGGGGCTCGCCGACGCTGCAAATATGTCGGAGGCTGCTCAGGTCGTGCTCCGCCGGAATCTTTTCGCCCGCCTTCATCAGCATGCGGATGGCCGTGGGCGCGGTGTACCACACGGTAACTTTGTATTTCTGGATCATGCTGTACCAGGCGCTGGCGCGGAAGCCGCCCTCGTAGATAAGCTGGGTCACGCCGTTGGTCCACGGCGCGGACATGCCGTAGGACGTGCCGGTCACCCAGCCCGGGTCGGCGGTGCACCAGTAGAGGTCGTCCGGATGGAGGTCCAGCGCCCACCTGCCGGTGGCGTAGTGCTGGATGAGGGCGTTGTGGACGTGCATGGCGCCCTTGGGCTTGCCGGTAGTGCCGGAGGTGTAGTGAACGATGGAGGGGTTCTCTTTGCCGGAAACCAGCCCGTTGAAACTGGCCGGGGCTTGGGCCATCGCCTCTTCGTAGCTGATTTCGTTCTTGCCAAGGGCTTTGGGAAAGCGGTTGTTCTTGTTGACGATGATGAAATGCTTGATATTGGGCAGGTCCTGGAAGATGTGCTCGATGCGGGCCTTCAGGTCGGGGGTGGTGATGAAGACGGAGGCGCCGCTATCGGCCAGGCGGTCGCGCACCGGGTCCGGCCCGAAGGCGGAGAAGAGAGGTCCGACCACGGCCCCGACCTTCAGACCGGCGAAGAACGCCACGTAGAGCTCCGGCAGGCGCTCCATGAACATGAAGACACGGTCGCCCTTCTTGACGCCCAGGCCCAGCAGCACGTTGGCGAACTTATTGGTCAACTCGGCCAACTGGCCAAAGGTGTACCGCTCCTGCTCCCCGTTCTTGCCTTCCCAGAGAAGGGCCGCTTTTTGAGGCTGCGACCGGGCGTGACGGTCGATGGCGGCGTAAGCGAGATTATAGTTGGCAGCCTCGTTCAGTCCCAACTCTTTTTCGAGGCCCTTCCAATCGAAAGCCGGGTCCAGTTGACCGGCGCCAGTCAGGTTGGGCCGGACTTTCATTTTGTCCACGGGCATCTTCAGTACGGGCGCGTAATCCATTTAAACAACCTCTAAACTGAATTGTCATCCATTGTCGGATAACGGAATAAGCAGGATTATGGCAAAAAAACGGGGAATTGTCCAGCGCGGGGGCTGTAGCCGCAGGCTTTACGCCTGCGGGGGAGGGGGGAGCCAGTAGCCAGTAGCCAGTAGCCCTGCACCACCCCGGATGCCGTAGCGCCGATAGCTGAAAGCTGACTGCTGATAGCTGATAGCTGACTGCTGTCGGCTGTGAGCCGCTTGACATAGATGGTAAGATAGTCCGTTGAGGATAAAGTCTTGCGCAAAACGGAAAGCTTTCTTCCGCGCGGTTTGGAACTTGGAACTTGATACTTAGAATTTCCGGCTTGTCCGGGTTAGGATGTTTGACGCGCGGCAGCGGTCTATTAATAACCGAAGGAGAACAGCAATGGCAGGAGAAGATTACCGGAAACTGAGTCCGATGGAGCTCGCCCGGAAGCGGCACGCCCTGGTGGAAGAGATGGGCAGGCTGGAGGAAGAACTGAACCGGAGACGGCAGCAGGACCGGCACATCATGCGCGCCGGGGAGCTGGATTGGAGGGAACCTACCGCAACCAACCCCCTGAGAAGAGCAACCGTGGTTGCCCCCGAGAACGGCTTCAACATTCACAATTTCCATGTCTTTATGGCGGAGGTGCCGCCGGGAAAAACCGAGGGGACCTATCACATGCACGGCGAAGCCGTGAAGTACTACCTGCAGGGGAAAGGCGTCGAGATCGTGGGCGAGAAGCAGTACGAGGTGAAGGCCGGCGACGCGGTGTTTATCCCGGCCGGTACCTGGCACGGGAGCCAGAACCCCTTCCCCGAGCCGATGCGGTTTCTGGCGGTCGCCCATTCGGCCATGGGCGTGCCGTTGATTACCCAGGCGATCTTCAAGAACCGCGAGCGGTAAGTTCCAAATTCCAAATACCAAGTTCCAAGAACCGGCGCGGATGCCCGCGCCACCGGTACGACAGGCCGCCGCGCCTGTTGGGGCTGGTGGTCAACTGATAGCGGGAGCGCCCGTAGCGACACCCCTTGCGGGTGTCGAAAGCGTGGTGGTTTGCCAGGGAACGAATGGGACAAGCCCTGTCGCTACGGTTATGCCTAACTGAAGGGAGAAGACGGGTGAACGAAAAGGGTTTTGAGAAGTTCTACGCACGGAAGGTCCTGCCGGCCGTCAGGAAGACCCCGCTGCCGGGCGGCTACATGGGAAGAATCCTCCGGGTGGACCTGACCACCGGCAGGTTAAAGGACGAGAACCTTCCCGAGACGCCCGTACTTCGCCTGTATTTGGGCGGCCAGGGACTGGCCCAGTATATCTTGATGCACGAGCTGCCGCCCGGCACGGGTCCCCTCGACCCGGCCAACCCGCTGGTCTTCATGACCGGGCCGCTGACCGGCGCGGGGAAGACCCCCGCCGCCACCATTTTCATGACTACCGCCCTGGCCAACATCACCCGGTCGCCCGGCATGCCGTCCGGGGCCATCGTCAGCGCCGCCGCTGCGGGATTCTTCGGGCCTTACCTGAAATTCTCCGGCTATGATGGAATTATCGTCGCCGGAGCGTCGAAAACGCCGGTCTACCTCTGGATCAACAACGGCAGGGCGGAGCTGAGGGATGCCCGGAAGTTCTGGGGCAAGGACAGCCACGAGACCATCACTGCGGTGCAGCAGGATGCCGGCAATCCGGAGGCCCGCGTGGCCTGCATCGGGCCCGCCGGCGAGAATCTCATTACGTCGGCCATGGTGGTCAGCGACCCCCATCATTCGGCTTCTCACGGCGGCGGCGCCATCATGGGCGCCAAGAAGCTGAAGGCCGTGGCGGTGTGGGGGACCCGGGCCGTGCTGGCGAAGAACCGGGAAAGGCTGCAGGAGGCGGGGAATTTCTGGCGGGAGAAGATGCGCAGGGTGGACTATCCGAAGTCGAAATGGACGGTGGGCCACGGCCACGAGTTGAAGACCCTGTGCTACAAGAACTGGCAGAGCACCATCTTCCCGGAGGCCAACAAAGGTTTCGAGAAGGAGGAGTATACCCCCCGGCCGTGCTACGAGTGCAACCGGGAATGCCCCTACGACGCCCGGATCACGGAAGGCAAACATGCCGGATATGTCGCCACCCTGGGCGCGGGCAGCGAGCAGTTCGAAGGGGTGGCCTTCACCCTGGGCATAGGCGGGCCGGACGTCCATTACCTGTCCGAGGTGATAGACCGGCTGGGGATGGATGGCTGCACCTTCGGCTGCGCCGCCGGAGTGGCCTTTGAAGCCTACGAAAAGGGCCTGCTGAATGTACATCAGACCGAGGGCATGGAGCTCAAATGGGGTGACGTCGAGGTGGTGGAGAAGCTGTTGCACAAGGTTGCGCGCCGCGATGGATGGCTGGGCAATATCATCGCCGATGGCCCCAAAGCCACTGCGGAGGCCATCGGCGGCGAGGCAATGAAATGGACGGTGCACATCAAGGGCGGCGCCCCGGCCATGCATGACTGGAGGCCGTACCTGTCCCAGATGCTGGGTCAGATTACCGCCACGGGGGGCGGCAAGCCGCGCTTTCAGGGATTCGACCTGCGCGGCGCTCCCGATTTCGGCTATCCGGAGAAGACCGACCGGACGGCCAGGGAAGGCAAGGCGAAAGAGACACTGACCGGGGGCGCCTACCGGGAGTTCACCGGGGCGGCGGGCATCTGCTGGTTCGGCTGCCGGGGAGGGGTGTTCCAGCATTCCGTGGACGCGGTGGCCGCGGTAACCGGATGGGAAGACTTCGACATGGAGGAAGCCAGGACTGTTGGCGAGAGGGTCTGGCAGGTGGAGCACCTGTTTCATCTGAGGCACGGCTGGACGCCGGAAGAAGACATGACCAATATCGGCCCGCGCTTCCTGGAACCCATCCCGGACGGCCAGTTCAAGGGTTTCACCATCGCCCGATACCTGCCCGACCTCCTCTATGATTTCTACGCCGCCTGCGGCTGGGATACGAAAACCGGCCGGCCCTACCCCGAGACCCTGAAACGCCTGGGTCTGGAAGAATTCTCGTTTATGGCCGCGAAATAGTCGGCGGTCAATCAGTCGGCAGTCGGCAGTCCCCCGCCGCCCCGTAGCGGCACGCGGCAGCGTGCCCGCTGCTGTGCCGCCGGGACAGGCTGCCGCGCCTGTCGGTTCTGGCGGTCAACCGGGAACGGCGGCCGTAGCGACACCCCTTGTGGGTGTCGAAAGGCACGGTGGTCTGCCGGGGAACGACAGGGGGCCCGATGCATCGCGGTCGCTACGGCGGCTTTCCTCTCCCTCGGCGGGAGAGGATTAAGGAGGGTGAAAGTGCATTTCTCAGCGCAACTGGCGTTGGCTGTCTTCCTCCAGCGTCTCAACCGCTTCACCGTCCTGGTTGAGCTGGACGGGAAACCGGTCCAGGCCCATCTGCCCAACTCCGGACGGCTGGGCGAACTGCTTGTTGCCGGCACGACCGCGTTCCTGGTGAAGAAAGACCAGCCCTGGCGGAAGACCAAATACGACATGGCGCTGGTCTCAATCCCCCTCAGTCCCCCTTTGAAAAAGGGGGAGGAGGGGCTGGTAAGCGTCGATGCCCGGCTGCCCTCTAACCTGGTTGAAGAGGCGCTAAACGAGCGGCGACTGGCCCCTTTCCAGGCGTACCGGCGGTTTCAGCGCGAGGTGGTCTACGGGGACAGCCGCCTCGATTTCAGGCTGGAAGGCCGGGGACGCACCTGCCTGCTGGAGGTCAAGTCGGTGACCAAGGTCAGAAGCGGCGTGGCCATGTTCCCGGACGCGGTGACGGCCCGCGGAAGCCGGCACGTGCGGACCCTCCTGGAAGCAAAAAGGCGTGGACTGGCGGCGGCGGTCGCTTTTGTGGTGCAGCGGGTGGATGCCGTGAGGTTCTGTCCGGATGATGAGACCGATCCGGCTTTCGGGGAGACGCTGAGGGGGGCGGTGGCGGAGGGGGTCAAAGCCTTTGCTTTCAAATGCGAAGTGAGCCTGGACGGGGTGAGAATTACCGGCGAGATCCCGGTTGAATTGTGACCGTCATTGCGAGCGAAGCGAAGCAATCCCCCGAGCTATCAGCCAACAGTTTACAGCTTACAGCCATCAGCTAACAGCTTACAGCCATCAGCTAACAGCTTACAGCCATCAGCTTACAGCTTACGGCTCGGGTTTTGTCATTCGTCATTCGAAATGGTGGGTTCGGCGCAGCCACCCCGCGCCCTGCAGCCCCCGCTTCTGCGCTTCGCCCGCCGCGCGCTGCCTGGCTATTTCACCCGCACCTTGATCCTCTCCCATCAATGGAGAGGAGACCCGTCGTTCCCCTTGCAGAATGCCCTCCAAAGCGGTATGCTGTCTAGCGGCCCTGATTTTTGAATCGCCGGCAATAGACTGCCGACTGCCGGTTGCTGATTGCTGATTGCCGACGGCTGAAAGCTGATAGCTGAAAGCCGATAGCCGAAAGCCATATGAAGGAGTGTTGACAATGGTTGTCCAGAAGACCGAGGTCAAGAAGATCCGGAGCTACTGCGCCCAGTGCAACTCCCTGTGCCCCACGGTGTACACGGTCCGGGGCGGCCTTTTCGTCAAAGCCGAGCCGGACAAGGCCAGCCCCAACTGGACGCCCCTCTGCCCCAAGGGTCTGGCGGGACCGGAGCTGGTCTACGACCCGCAGCGGGTGAAGTATCCCATGCGCCGGACCACCTCCAAAGACAGTCCCGACCCCGGCTGGGAACGCATTAGCTGGGACGAGGCCATGAACACCGTCGCCAGGAAGCTGACCGAGATCAAGAGCAAGTACGGCGCCCGGTCCATCGCCTTCTGCCGCACCAGTCCCGGCGGGTCTCCCGGGGGCGACATGCACGAATGGGTTACCAGGTTGGCCAACAGTCTCGGTTCTCCCAACTCGGTCTCCCATACCCACGTCTGTCAGTGGCACCGCGACCATTGCTCCAACTACACCTACGGGCGCGGCGGCATCGGGATGCCCGACATCGACCGGGCCAACTGCATCCTCATCTGGGGGGCCAACATCTACGCCAATGACCCCCGGCGCTACGCGGCGGTAAAGAAGGCGCAGCAGCGGGGAGCGAAGCTGATCGTGGTAGACCCCCGGCGCACCCCGGTGGCCGCCCGGTCCGACCTCTGGTTGCAGGTCAAGCCGGGCACGGACGGGGCGCTGGTGCTGGCGCTGATTCGTGTGCTTCTGAAGGGAGGTCTCTACGATATAGAGTTCACCCGCGACTGGACGAATGCGGCCTTCCTGGTGCGTCGCGACACGGGCAACCTCCTGCGAGAAAAGGATATCGCCCCTTCGGGCCTGGAAACGCGCTACGTGGTATGGAACGCGGCCGCGGGGAAAGTCGTGCCTTACGACCCGGCGTCTGCTTCCCATGGAGAGCTTGCCCTGGCGGGATCTTACAAGGTGAGACTGGTCTCCGGACCCGGGGTTGGCACAGGCGTCTCTGCCTGTGGGGGCGCGGGTGGACACGAAGCTATGACCGATACGGTTTTCGAATTGCTGGCAAAGGCGGTAGAACCATACATCCCCGAAAAGACTGAAGCCCTCACCGGCGTCCCGGCCGCGAAGATCGAACAGGCCGCTCGGATGATCGGGTTGGTCAAGCCCCTGTGCTACTACACCTTCACCGGCATCGAGCAACACACCAACACCTCCCAGACCAACCGCGCCCTCTCCGTTTTGTACTCGTTAACAGGCAACTATGACGCCGAGGGAGGCAATATGCTGCTGCCGCCGTTGCCGGTCAACCGGGTGGGTGGCCACGCGCCTGTGGCGCTGGGAGGGCGCGAAAGGCGGCTGGGCGAGGAAAGCAAACCCCTCGGCCCGCCTGTCCGCCCCGGCTCCGTCGCCGGGTATGACATCTTCACCGCCATTCTGGAGGGCAAGCCTTATCCT
This sequence comes from Chloroflexota bacterium, assembly GCA_016210565.1. Lineage (GTDB taxonomy): Bacteria > Chloroflexota > Dehalococcoidia > JACQUA01 > JACQUA01 > JACQUA01. The sequence goes on along the minus strand of JACQUA010000002.1, from coordinate 3,393 downwards.
TTGAAGGCCATGGTGGCCTTCGGGGGCGACCTGATCACGGCGGATAGCGACAGCCTTCGCGGCAGGGAGGCGCTGCGCAAGCTGGACTTCTACGTCCATATAGACCTTTGCTTTTCGCCCCCCACCCAATTCGCCGACATCGTCCTGCCCGCCTCAACTTTCTACGAAGCCGAAGTGGCCCACCTGGGTTTTCCGGGATCGAGGCATACCTGGGACCGTCTGCAGTGGCGGGCCGCCGCCGTCCCGCCGCAGTGGGAGTCCCGCCCGGACCTGGACATTGTTTTCGATCTGGCCGCCCGGCTCGAAGTGGGGGACAAGCTATTGCAGGGGACGGAGGAAGCCGCTTTCAATGAGTTGCTTTCTCCTTCGGGCGTCACCGTGGAGGACCTCAAGAGCCATCCCGGGGGAGTTTCTTTGAACCTGCCGCTTCGGGCGCAGAAGTACAAGTCTGTGGACGCGAAAACGGGGAAGATGAGGGGGTTTGAGACACCCACCCGGAGGATAGAGATATTTTCCCAGCTCTGGAAGGACCACGGCTTTGACCCACTGCCGGTCTACGAGCCGCCGCGGTGGACGAAAGCCCCCGCGCCTGACCTGGAGAAGAAGTATCCCCTGACCCTGGTCAGCACCAGGGTCATCCAGTTCTGCCACGGCCAGCACCGCTCGCTGCCGTCCTTGCGAAAGGCCGTGCCGGAGCCTTTCCTGGAGATTCATCCGGCTACGGCTAAGGCCCTGGGCATAGAGGACAGGGATGATGTGGCGATGGAGACCGACCGGGGGAGCATCAGGCTCGTGGCGAAAGTCACCGACATGGCGCCGCCGGATGTCGTCTCGACCCAGGTGGGGTGGTGGCAGCCGTGCCCGCAGCTTGGCCTGCCCGGCTACGATCCCTATTCCAGCGAAGGGGCCAACCTCAACCTCGTCCTCCCCGATGATGTGCAGGACCCCGTCTCCGGCTCCCTTCCGTTCAAGTCCTATAAGTGCCGGGTGCGGAAAGCCTGATGCCAACTGTAGTCGCTCCGCTTTACGGAGCGGGGGCGGTGGGGCGTGGCGCACCCGTAAAGGGTGCGGCTACGGCAAGCAGCTATCCGCCGGGTATGATATAATCACTTCAGGGTTAATTCGTTGGAGTCCCATAGTCAGCCATGATCAAGAGACGCAAGACATACAGCTTCACCGTAGTCATCGAAAAGGATGAGGACGGCTATTTTGCCTATTGCCCCGAACTGCAGGGCTGCTACACTCAAGGAGAGACCTTTGAGGAGGTCATGGAGAACGCCAGGGACGCCGTGAAGTTGCACATCGAAGACCGGCTGGCCAACAACGAAGACATTCACAGTTCCGAGGTGGTCACTGTGTCGACGGTGAAGGTGGCAGTTTGAGCGCAAAGCTGTCCGGAGTCAGCGCGGACCAGATTATGCTGCTTCATGCCTTCGTTCTGTAGGCCCCGCTTTTTCCCCGCCCCGCAAGGCTAAAGCCATGGGCTACGCCCGCCGGGCTCGTGCATAATCCGGGTCAAGCTTCCGCTATTGGTATGCTGTCTTTGAGCATCCGGTCGATGGTGGGTTTCAGGGCCTGGTATTCATCTTCTGAATAGAGGTGGAGTTCGATGTGGGGGATGTTGAGGACGGTCCTTATTCTGGCATAGGCGTCATCTTGAGGTGGACCTCCATACACGAGCAGCACGTCCACGTCGCTGGCCACCGTGTAATTGCCCCGGGCGTAGGAGCCGAACAGGGCGAGTATCTTGACTGGCACGATTGCCTGGATTGACTCCAGTCTGGCGCGCAGTTGCTCCACAATACCGGCGGTGTTATGTCTGGGATAGAAGATCCTTACAGAAGAGGATGATTTCTCTGGCATAATCAACCAGCCTCGAAGCCTCGGCCCGCGCATACTTCTTTCGCGGCGAGCCGGAAGGGTTGGCGTTGGGGTAACGGGTGGGAATGTAGGCTTTGTCCAGCTCCAGGGCCTGTTCCTTCGGTCCCGGGGGAAGGAGCGACAGTTGACCCATCTCATCCAGCAGGTCGGCGACGGAGTTTCCCCTGGCCTCAGTGCCCTTTCTCTGAAACACGGACTTGAGGGCCTTTTCGGCGCTTTGCTGGGCGGAAAAGCAAGCCCAATCGTAGAAACCGGCTTCCATATCATGGGCAGCATGGCGCAAATCACTTTCTGCCTGGTCCAGCCAGTCAGCGCTTCGTTCCATGGTGGATTCATTGTAACTTGCTCTGAAAATGTCACCCTGAGCGCAGTCGAAGGGTCTTTCGTCCGGCGCCCCACCTCGAAAGATTCTTCGACTTCGCTCGCTGCGCTCGCTTCGCTCAGAATGACATTTTCATCGTTCATTGTCCCGACTCGTCGGGATGGCCGATTGTTTCGGGTATGGTCGGTAGCAGGTGAGGGCAGCCGGCAGCGTGCCGCTACGGGATGCCGGCCTCGGTCTTCACGAGTTCGACTTCTACGGGTTTGGCCTTGAGCGAGCAGATGTTCAGGATAGAGAAACCGATAATGTTGCCCGCCGGGTCGACTTTGTCAATCACCTGGTCGGACAGCGTCTCTTTGAAGTAACCCTCTTTCTGTTTGAAGATGACTTCCAGAAAGTCGCTTTCGGGGTCATACCGTATCCCTATTCTTTCCATGCAATCATCCATGCTTGGCCTGCCAGTCGCCATCAAGGACGAAAATAATGGCCCCCACAGGCACGGCGGCCTGTGGTACCGGTTTATTGCTCTCCCATCGAGGGAGAGGAAACTCGCTACGGGATGCCGGCGTTAACCGAGAAGATCAGGTTCACCGGCGGCTCGGACTGAAGGACCAGGGTCATTTCGACGGAGTGAAGGTCGCTGAAGAACGGCGAGACATTGCCAGTGGCCTCGAAAGAGGCTTCGTGGTGGGGAGAGACCCGCGGAGAGGTACTGGTGATATTGAATTTGGATGCCGTGCCCAGGATACTGACGTCCATCTCGCGGCCGAGAAAGGCCGGCAGGTCGCCGGTATTGCTGAGGACCAACCTTACTCCCCTGACGCTGAACTGGTTTCTCGCGGTCTTGGCGGTCAGAGGCTGGGTTATCAACTGGACGGTCTTGACGGATAGCCTGGGACCTTCGAACGCCAGCTCCCGGACGAGTATCCACTGGCCGCCCTCCCGGGCATACAACTGGTACGTCCCGGCCTTGGGCGTCTGCCTGGGCCTGGCCATCCGGACCGTGACCTGTCTTTCGATGGCGTCAATAGCAGTGCTGGCAGCCACTTCTTCGCCCTCGGGGTCGAGCAAACGTAATTGAGTTGCTTTGTTCACGGTAAACCTGATCTGGACCGCAGCGTTGTCGCCATCGATGGTCGCTTCCCAGCCGGACACCTCCAGGGCGAGGGGTGTGGGGGAGGGCTTTGGCG
>JACQUA010000207.1 GCA_016210565.1 Chloroflexota bacterium | reverse complement strand
GGTCTGGTCCCTGCCGAGGGCGCGGCGTGAGATCCAGCGCATGCTGGCTCGCTGGACAGGAACTTGTCCCTGGTGCGGCAAGGTCGTCAATAGACGCATTGATTCATCATAACTTAACGTAGTGGTACTAGAAAGACAGGAGCAGCCAAATTGGACCCGACAAATACGAGCGAGCCGCCAGGCGACGTGGCGCTTTCAGGTATCAGGGTACTGGACCTGGCCGACCCCACGGGATTGTACTGCACAAAGTTGCTGGCCGACCTGGGCGCCGAGGTGATACGAATAGAGCCCCCCGGCGGCGACGCCACGAGGAAGATCGGACCTTTCTTCCACGATGACCCCAACCCGGAGAAAAGCCTTTTCTTCTTTCATTTCAACACGAACAAGCGCAGCGTAACCCTGGACCTGACCGGGGCTGAGGGCCGCCAGGCTTTCAGGAAGCTGGCAGCCGGCGCGGACATACTTGTCGAGACCTTTCAGCCGGGCTATCTCGCCGGCATGGGTCTCGGCTATGAAGACTTGAAGGCGCTAAACCCGGCCATGATCGTCACCTCCATAACGGGCTTCGGTCAGACCGGTCCCCGGGCCGGTTACAAATCGTGCGATCTGGTAGGCATGGCCACCGGTGGACTGATGAGCATGTGCGGCTGGCCGGACCTGCCCCCGCTACGGCTGGCCGGCTCGCAGGCCAACTACATGGCGTCGGTCCAGGCCGCCGCCGGCACTTTGATAGCCCTCCTCCACAGGCTGCGCACCGGCCAGGGGCAGCACGTGGATGTGTCCATGCAGCAGTCGGTGCCAGTCTGCATGCAGACGGGGATGCTCATCTATGACAAGACCCGCGAAATCCGGAAGAGGTCGGGCGCCGAGGCAACCCAGCCCGGACAGGGCATCTTCCCCTGCAAAGACGGTTACGTAGACATCGGGCAACTGTCGGCCCTGCTCTGGTGGGACCGTCTCGCGAACTGGCTCGATAGCGAAGGAGCGGCGGAAGACCTGAAAGAAGAAAAATGGCGGGACCCGTTCCACCGCACCCGGCCTGAAGCCATAAAGCACATCAACGAGGTCATCAAGTCATATCTGGCGAAACATACGAAAGAGGAGATATTCCACCGGGGGCAAAGCGCCGGTGTGGTGATCGGACCTGTCAATACCCCGGAAGACATCATCAAAGACGAGAATCTGCAACAAAGAAGATTCCTGGTACCCGTGGAACACCCGGAACTCGGCGTCACCCTCCAGTACCTCGGCCCTCCCGTCAGGTTTTCCGGGACGCCGTGGAGGATTTCCCGCAGGGCGCCGCTCCTCGGCGAAGATAACCACGAGATTCTTGGCGCCGCTGGTTCCCCGGCGCGCTCTGCCGGGGCAGGGCAACCGGCCGGTCCGCGTCCTCAACCCGGAAAGGCCGGCATCCCTCTCGAAGGGCTCAAGGTCCTGGAATTCACCGAACAGGTAGCTGGACCCATGGCAGGCAAGGCCCTGGCTGACTTCGGCGCGCAGGTTATCCTGGTGGAAAACGAACAGCGGGCGAGATTCGGCTCCAGCAGCAGGCATCCCTCCACCGGCGCGGCCAGCCTCACCAGCCTCAATCTGGGCAACCATTTCAATAAGTTCAATACCAACAAGCTTTCGGTAACCCTCGACATGACCAGGCCCAGGGGCATGGAAATAGCCCGGCAGCTTATCGGCCGGAGCGACGTGGTTATCAGCAATTTCGTGCCCCGGGTGCTTCAAAAGTGGGGCTTCTCTTATTCCGAGCTGAAGAAGATCAAGCCGGACATCATCTTCGTCACTATGCCCGCCTTTGGCGCCGAAGGGCGGTACCGGGACTACCGCACCCTGAGCTGGAATCTCATGGCCCAGTGCGGGCTGGACTACGCCAGCCGCTTCCCGGGCAGGCCCCCGATAAGAGCCAGCCCCTGGTCACATCCTGATACCTGCAGCCAGCCTTTCCACGCCCTGGTCGGTACTCTCGCGGCGCTGTACTGGAGAGCCGTGACGGGAAAGGGACAGCACGTGGAAATCTGTCAGTACGAGTCCACCCTGTGCTTCTCCGAGACCTTCATATTCGACTACCTGGTCAACGGCCGGCTGCCGGCGCCGATGGGCAACCGCCTGGACTGGGCCGCTCCCCACGGCGTCTTCCGGTGTCAGGGCGACGACCGGTGGTGCGCCATCGCCGTATTCACCGGCGAGGAGTGGCAGGGGCTCTGCCGGGCCATCGGCCGGCCGGAGCTCGCCCGAGACGAACGATTTGCCTCCCTGGGGCAAAGAAAGGCCCACAGCCACGAGCTTGAAACCATAGTAAACCAGTGGACTGCGGGCAGGAGCCCGTGGGAAGTCATGGAGCTGATGCAGGCGGCAGGCGTGCCGGCGGGAGCGGTTGAAAACGAAGAAGACTTGCTCAATGACCCTCAGCTCAAAGCCCGGAACCACTGGCTCAGAATACCCCACCCTGAGGCCGGGGCGTTAGTCAATGATGACTGGGCCTTCAAACTGTCAGCCGTGCCGGCAGTCCCGTGGCGTCACGCCCCGCTGCTGGGCGAACATAACGATTTCGTACTGCACGGGATACTCGGCATACCCGAGGCCGAAATAGACCAGCTCATCATGGAGGGGGTCATATCTTGAATGCGCGTGGAGCCGTCCCCCCCTGACGGAGTCATTCTGAGCGAAGCGAGCGTAGCGAGCGTAGTCGAAGAATCCTTCGCTCCGCTCAGGACAAGTTCTTTCGGGTTGGGGAGCGGGACGAAGGACCCTTCGCC
>JACQUA010000198.1 GCA_016210565.1 Chloroflexota bacterium | reverse complement strand
CCTCTGCTCGTAAACATGCCTTCGCCCCAGCTCTTGCGGATGGGGAAGTAGATGTCCTCGACCTTTTCTTCTCCCTCACTAAGCGCGATCCGGCCCTCGCCGATTTCCCTCACCTCATAGGGGGTTCTGGAATGTCCTGAGATTGCACTATAAGGACAAGGGATAGAGGAAAAGGGGTTTACAAAAGGGAACCTCTCGATTATGGTAAGTACTGCCGTCAAACAGTCCTAATCCACAGCGGGAGGTGTCCTAATGATAAACCCAGGCGGTAGTATTTTCAACTCTTTGTCCTCGGCAGCTTGGCCTGCCGAGCCAACTATCGGCCTCTGATGCGGCAGGCGAAGGATCGGCGCTTTCTAGCAAACCGGGCGGCAAAGCTGGCAAGACGACGACGCAAGCGTGAGCGGGCGACACGGAATGTATGGCATCACCTGACGCGAGATCAGCAGGAGGTGGCAAAACGGCTCAGCAAAGGGCAGATTAGTCTGGTCACACTCTCGGGCTGGGGATTCTTAGCTGGATTTCTTGCCTTCCTCGACGAGATTGGCTTCTACGCCCTGCTCGACATTGAGGGGACGGGCTTCAAGCGGCTGATGATCCCTATAGCCAGGCTGATCATGACCTACCAACTGAAGATATTGCTGGGTATCCCCTCGATCAATCTGGTGCCCACGAAGCTGTTTCGGGATATTGGCTTACTCAAGCTGATTGGCTACACGACAACCCAGATGCAGGCCGGCTTTTGTCAGCGAGGCAATCTATCAGCAGGGCCGATGCACAAGAATACGCTCGCCGATGCCGTAGAGCGCTTGAGCGGCGAGGAGTTGGAGAAATTGCTCAACGAGACGGCTCGCCGTCTGGCAAAGCGAGGATTCTTCCGTACGAGCAAGGGTCACTTCGCATTGGATGCCACCGACCTTGAGACGACGCCGAAGTGCCAAGGGGCTGGAATGAAGAAGTACACCGAATGGAAGGTGAATAAGGATAAACAAGCCGTGGAGGTCGAGCGATACGCCTACGGCTTCAAGGTGCTAATCGTCTACGAGGTACGCTTGCGACTGGTGGTGGCGGCGAAGGTAGTGCCCATCCAGAAGCACGAGTCGCAGTTTACGCTAACGCTGGTCCGCCAGGCGATCAAGAACGTGGGGGCGGGTGTCCTGCGTGTTCTGCTCATCGATCGCGGCTTTCTCGATGGCCAGGACCTTTGGGTGCTGAAGCACAATTGGGGTATCGATTTCGTGGTGCCAGCCAAAGAGAAGATGCGGGTCACCGCCGATGCGCAAGAGTTGTGTCGCCAGGAAGCTAACGGAGAGGAGGTATTCAAGCAAGAGCGTGAGGGCAAGCGGAAGGTCGTTAAGAAGGGGAAGAAGGAACTGGAGAGGTGGGAAGGCCAGGTTTCGGTGACGGGGGTAGGCGAGCTACGCAGCTACGATCAGTACGGCGATAAGGAACATGTCAAGCGGACGAACAGGAAGGGATTCGCGGGCAATGCCTTGAATGCGGCAGTGGTGACGAAGTGGCAGGGTGAGAAGTACGAGGCTGGCAAGGAGAAGGTTTTCCTGACGAGTTTGCCCATTGCCAAGCCGCTGGAGGTCTTGGATATCTACGACCTGCGCAGCTTGATCGAGAACACGGCCTTTCGTGAGTTGAAGCAGGGCTGGTGTCTGAAGAAGTATCCCAAGAAGACGGAAGCGGCAATCAGAGGGCACGTCTTTCTGACGCTCATCACCTTTACGCTAGCTAACGCTTTCCGCACTGACTTGGGCCAGGAACTGACCCAGCGTGGAATGCGGCGCCAGCGTGCCGAAGAGGAGAGTGGCAAAGTGATCGTGTTCACCGAGGACCACTATGCGATCTTCGACATCGAGGAGTTCGTGATCCTACTGGGCATAACACCCCATGTATGTATAAGGGCTAGCCCAGCGGACGTGAGACGGCGATATGGCCTTCCATCGGCCGCTTGATGCTTATGGTGCAATCTCAGTACTAATTCTCACAAACACTGTTGACAAAGCTTATACTTTAGTATATGCTAAGCCCGTTCCAGCCTGCGGTTGGGCTACAATAACTATGCTGGCCTGGTTATCATCATTTTTCGAGGAGGATGCCAAAGATGCTGAGCCCTTGGCCCTACAGAGGGGGCAGCGGGCGCCTTTTTCTGAATTCCCTGACCAAAGCGACCTCCATGTTCTCCCTGGCGAACAAAGACTCGAAGTAATCACAGTAAGGAGTAGACTCATGCCCAATAAGATAGTCGGCGATCTAACCGGCTCGTTGGCAACTTCGATCATTTCAAGCGGCCACAAGGGTATCAATCGCATCTATGGTCTTTCATTCGCGGGTATTACTTCAGTACGGAGCACCTGGCAGCGTCGGCTGCATCTGTTCGCCGCCGGGGCAATGGTCGGTGTTGTAGCCATGGCCGGATGCCAGCCAGAGCAACGCCCTGCTGGCTCGGTCGAGAAGATCGGCGGGGACAAGAGCCAGAGCGTCTCCCAGTCTGTCTCGGCTCCGCCGAAATCCAGCACTACTCCCGTGACGCTCAGTCCGGGGCAGGTAGCTGCGCCAGACCCCTCCGTCCCCAGCAAGCCGGACGGCATCTATACGCCGAACACCAACAGAGAGATCTACCTGCGCGTCTCCACCGACTATCAAGAGATCGTCGCCCTCACCAATCAGGTGAACGACGGGAAACCCCTCCCGGCAGCGGACATCCTTTTCGTCTATGAAGCGGCGAAGAATGCCCGAATGGGAACCGCGAGCAAGCCAATGCGGCTATGGGCGCGCGAGGCCGCTCGCGGTCAGGATTTCCCCGACTCCGTGGCGTTCTTCAAGAGCGCAACCTTCCTCGATGACCCCATCAT
>JACQUA010000195.1 GCA_016210565.1 Chloroflexota bacterium | reverse complement strand
GGAACGGGCTAGGAGTTTCATGGAGGAATCCCGGGTGGCCTTTCCGGTTGCCCTTTGGGCAACCAGGGCCGGGAACACCTTCACCACTCACACCGCGGTGGAAGCTGGTTTCGACGTTTATGCTCCGGACCTGGTCAAAGAATACCTCGGGGAGTATGCCGAATCTCTCGGCATGAGCGCCGATGAACTGGTGGCCATGGGCCGCCGGAACCCCAAAGACCCCGACGAGCCCTTCAATATGGCCCTTGTCGCCGCCCGCGGTTCCTCCGCCCTGAACGGGGTCAGCCGTCTCCACCGCGATGTCAGCAAACGGCTTTTCAGCTCCTGGTATCCCGGTTGGCCGGTGGACGAGGTACCGGTGAGTCATGTCACCAACGGAGTGCATATGCCATCCTGGGATTCCAGGTGGGCCGACGAACTCTGGATGACGGCGGGAGGTCACGGGTGCTGGTCCGGCCAGTGCGACCTCCTGGGTATCAGGATTAAAGAGCTACCTGACGAGGAAATCTGGGGCCAGCGGAACAGGGCCCGGCAAGAACTGGTAGATTACGTCCGCCGCTGTCTTTCCTCTGAGTTCTGCAGGCACTCGGCCGATGCCGAAACCTTACTCCACGTGCATGAAATGCTCGACCCCGACGCTCTGACCCTCGCTTTTGCCCGGCGGTTTACCAGGTACAAGCGCCCCAACTTACTTCTTCGGGACCCGCCTCGCCTGTTACGGCTACTGACCAGCGCGAAACACCCGGTGCAACTTTTGATGGCCGGTAAAGCCCACACTCGCGACCTCCAGGGGATACGCCTCATCCAGGACATGGTACGGTTCACCCGGCAGCCCCGGGTCAGGCATCGGGCCGTTTTTCTGCCGGACTACGACATGCAAGTCGCGCAGCAACTGGTGCAAGGCGCCGATGTCTGGGTCAACACACCCCGCAGACCCTGGGAAGCCTGCGGTACCAGCGGGATGAAAGTCCTGGTAAATGGGGGGATTAATCTCTCAGAACTCGACGGCTGGTGGGCCGAAGCTTATTCTCCTGATGTGGGATGGGCAATAAGCGACAATCAGGAGGAGGACTCTCCAGAAAAGGATGCCGTGGATGCCAGCGAACTCTACCGGTTGCTCGAGGAAGAAGTCATTCCGGAGTTCTATGACCGCGACCCCCTCGGCATACCGAGGCGCTGGATAAATCGAATCCGCACCAGCATGAGCCAGCTTGCCCCGAACTTCAGCAGCAACCGCATGGTCCGCCAATACGCGGACGAACTATACCTGCCTGCGTCAACCCGCTACCAGGAACGAACGGCACACAGCGCAACACTGGCCAGGGAATTGTGTGACTGGCAGACTATGATTGAGCAGCTATGGCCCGAAGTGCGCTTCGAGCAAGTGATGACCACAGTAAATCCCGAGGTCCGCGACTTTGAGGCACAGGTGTATCTGGGTCAACTGAAAAGCGAGTTCGTAAGGGTCGAAATCTACGCTGAGCCAGCCCGGGAGGAAGAATGCATTTGCCACCCGATGCGCCTGAAAGCACGCTTGACCGATCACAGCTATCTCTGGGTGGGCAGCGTCAGGAGCCGGCGTCCACTGGAGCATTTCTCCATGCGGGTAGTGCCGGCGCATCCCCATGCCGGCGTCCCACTTGAAGAACGCCACATTCTCTGGAAATATCCCATTTGTGAAAAGGCATAACGATGCACTGTCTGTGGAGGTCTCTATGAAATGTCTTGTCCTCGCCGGCGGGTTTGCCACCAGGCTTTATCCCCTGACCATTAACAAGGCCAAAGCGCTGTTGCCGTTCCAGGGTGAACCGGTGATAAACCACGCCATCAAACGTGTTCCGCCCGGGATGGAGATCCTCATCTCTACCAATCGCAAGTTTGAAGACGATTTCCGCCACTGGCAGACGAGTTTGGCCAGAAATGTCCGGATCTGTGTTGAAGAGGCAGCCACCGACGAACAGAAGATGGGCGCCGTGGGGGCCGTCAACTTCTGGGTCGCAAGAGAGAGGGTTGAAGAAGACCTGATGGTGCTTGCCGCCGACAACTATTTTGAGTTCGACCTCAGCGATCTCGTCATGGCCTTTGATGGGAAAAACCCGCTGATAGCGGCTCACGATGTTGGCGACAAGCACAAAGCCTGCGAGATCGGTGTCGCCTGCAGGGTGGGACTGGTCGTCATCGAAGAAGGGAAGGTAAAGAGATTTGACGAAAAACCGGCTGAGCCTACATCGAGCATCATCGCCACGGGAATATACATCTTGCCACAACGGATATTCCCACTGCTGTCTGATTATTGCGCCGAATGCAAGCGCGACAACCTGGGCAGCTTCATAAGCTATCTCCTGGACCGGTACGAAGTCACGGCTTATCTTTTTGCCAGCACGTGGATCGACATTGGAGAGGAAATAAAAAGAGGCAGGGTGACCGTCTAGTACTTGGTGCACAAATGCGGAAATGAGAGAAGAAAGATGATTACCAGGATTTCGACAGGTATCGAAGGACTTGACCGTCTCACCGACGGCGGATTCATCAATGGTAAAGTGTACCTCGTGAGCGGCGAATGCGGCACCGGCAAGACCATTTTCGGGCTGCAATACCTCCGCACAGGTCTGGAACGGGGGGAAAACGGGATATACATTTCCGGTGATGAAAAACCCGCCCATCTGGTAACCGATGCAGAAGCATTGGGGTGGCAACTCGGTGATTATGTTCGAGAACACAGGCTCGGCCTGCTGGATGTTTCCCCTTTTTTCCGTGACATGCGGGCCGGCAAAGCCAGAGACGTAGACACGAGCACTGTCATAGCCGACCTTGCCAGGCATGTCAAGCAAATAGATGCACGGCGAATAGTCATTGACCCTATCGCCCCTCTCATTTTCAAGGACGAGTCGCAGCCTGGCCTCAGGGAGTACATAAGAAGCATCGTCTTCGCCATGGAGGACAACCTCGGCTGCACCGTCCTGATTACCTCGGGGACGCCCTCGGGGACATCCGCTCTTTCCCAGCACGGCGTAGCCGAGTTCGTTGTTGAAGGGGTCATTGTTCTCAGCATACGCCAATACCAGGGACGTCGCACTCGGGCGCTTTTTGTGCGGAAGATGCGATGCACCCCCGCCAACCTGGACGAACACGCCTTCCAGATTGTTCCGGACAAAGGTATTGTGCTGGGCGAGGTCTGTACCACCTGTCCTTAGCGTGACGGCGTACCGTCTTAATCCCCCTTTTCAAAAGAGGGAGACCGGTCTTATAGTGAAACGAACATGAATAGGTTCCCAGAACCAGGAACAGGAAGATGGGGCGGCATTAGTCCAAGCTCCCGTGGTCTGCGCTCGGGCGTGTTCGTCATGGTGGCGCTGGGCGCCAACATGTCACTGTCCTGGTATGTAATTTTCCGGGGGATAACCTTTCTTCAGCCCGGATATGACTGGCCCAGCAGGGCATTCGCTGTACTGCTGGTACTGGCTGAGTTTTTCTTGTCGTTCCACGCAGTCGGCTATCTCTTGTCCATTGCCAGGTCATCCAGGCGATACCGGACGGTGAAAGACCACTTCTTTGTATCGGTAAGTCACCAACCAGTTGCGGTAGTTGTAGCCACCTTCAATGAAGACCCGGAAATCGTCGAAGACACGCTCGCTTCAGTATCGAATTTGGACTATCCGGCCAAGAACCTCTACCTGCTCGATGACTCCACGAACCAAAACTTGCAAAGCCGTACGGAACGCCTTGCCGGCAAGTACCACCTGAAGTATGTACACCGGAGCAATCGCCGGGGCTACAAGGCGGGCGCCCTTAACGACCTGTTGCCTGACCTGCCGGAAAAATACCTGGCTGTCTTCGACGCCGACCAGAAACCGGTGCGGGATTTCCTGGACCAGACCACGTCCCTACTTGAGGAAAACCCAAAACTGGCCTTTGTACAAACGCCGCAGTTCTATCACAACGCCGGACAGGGACCTGTAGCCCTGGGCGCAGCCTGCCAGCAGGTAGTCTTCTACGAGTACATATGTGAGGGCAAGAGTGTCGCCAACGCAATGTTTTCGTGTGGAAGCAATGTCGTCTATCGTGTTGAGGCTCTCCGCGACGTAGGCGGTTTCGAAGAACAGACCGTTACCGAAGACTTTGCCACCGGGCTAAAGCTCCATCTGAATGGCTGGCAGTCCCTGTATTACAATCACGTATTTGTCCGAGGCCTGGGCCCGGAAAGTCTTGCCGGCTATTGGACTCAACAAATGCGCTGGGCGATGGGCACTATCGGTCTTTTCAAGAGGATGTTGGCTCTGCTGGTGACACGGCCGCGGGCGTTGAAAACAGGCCAGTGGTGGGAGTATTCCCTGTCAGGCTCATACTACCTGGTCGGCTGGGCTAACTTCATCCTGCTCCTGTGCCCCATCGCCTTCCTGCTTTTCGACATTCGCCCGATGATAGCCGAAATTGGCTCTTATCTTGCCGCTTTTTTACCCTATCTTAGCTTCAGCATAGCCAATTTCTATTTCAGTATGGGGCGGCGTGGTCACAAGCCAGCTTCCATGCTGGTCGGTCAGGCCCTGAGCTTCAACTCCTTCTGGGTGCTTATGAATGCAGCCGTAATGGCTCTCCTCAATGTAAAACGCCCTTTCGGAGTGACACCCAAAGGAACGGCAGCCTCACTGCCGCTTAAGTACTTGCTTCCCCATATCCTGCTGCTTGCAGCAAGTCTGGCGGCAATGTTTGCCGGTGTATCCAGGATTGCTCACGGCCAGGGAGCAGTGGTCATTTTCAACATGGTGTGGGCGGGTTATCACATGTTCATACTGGGCACCGTGTTTTATTTCAACCGGTCCTTCGCCTCCTACAAACTACACCCGGTCTTTCTCGAGGCTTAGCTCAATGAGGGCGACATTAGGTTCGATCGTACTTAGCTACGGTCCCACCCCGCCGAACAGTACGTCGGCAATTAGCCAGCGTCAAGACGGGAGCTACTCTCGAGGTGCCGTCTTACGATACCAGTCAGCTATCTCCCATCCGGTAGCAAACCAGACATGCTTGTGGCTACGGATGTAGCTCAACGCTTTGTCCAAACACCAAATCCGGAATGAGTGGCCGATGACATATGGATGAAGAGAAATGGACAGGATGCGGGGCTGGCTGGCACCCTCGCAATGCATAGTATCGAAGGCATTCTTGATCGTCTCGAAGAACTGCTCAGGAGTCCGATGCTCTCCATGGAAGGCATGCAAATCGCTGGTTCCAATTGAAGCCGGTAGAGAAATCAAACTGCCACCGCGGACGGCCATCGAATAAGGTTGGTCATCATTGTACCAGTCGGACAAATATTTTATGCCTTCCTCTGCCAGGATATCCGGGGTATTAAAGGTCTCCGCCATTCCAGGACCCCGCCATCCGGAAGGACGCCAGCCCACAGCCTTTTCGACGGTGTCAAGGCTGTGCCGGATGACCTGTCGTTCCTCTTCCTCTGTCAGGCCCGCAAGCGTCTCAGAGTTGGTAATGCCATGCCCAAGGAACTCCCAACCACGCTTTTTCCCCTCCTCTACGATAACTGGATAGTGCTCGCACGCATCCGCGTTGATGGGGACCGATGCTTTCACGTGGTGCTTGTCCAGGACATCCATGATTCGCCAGATGCCAACCCGGGGTCCATAGTCCAGCGGCGAGTAATTTTGTACATCGGGCACCGGCTTAGGCCCGGGTGGGCCTCCGCGTAATGGAAGATGTACGTCATAGTATTCAACGTTCACTACTACCCACACGCCCAGTCGTGCACCGCCTGGAAGCTTAATAGAGGGTCGTCTTACGATAGGCGAGTATTTGAATCGAGGCTGTTCCAACACTCTCCTTGCTAATATTTCTCAGTTCGATGTTAACTCGATGCCCATGATCTTCCGGGCTTGTTCCGGTGTGGCAACTTGTCTGCCAATAACGCGGGCGAAGTCCATGATTTTTCTTATTGCATCCGCGTTGCTTTGGATTATCTCGTCTTTGTGCGGGTACATAAAATAGCAGTCCTCAATGCCCACCCTTACCAGGTCAACGCCTGCGAGGACAGCGCTCAAGGTAATGGGGAGCCAGTTGCGTCCTCCGGTTTCTACGGCAGTGATGCAGTTAGGGATGCGGGCCTTTGTCTGCATTAAACTGGAAACAAGATCGATAGGCATCCAGGGGTCTATATCCATGGGCCAGCCAAAGGGATGGCCCATGTCATGGGCAATGATGAATGGCTCCTGGGTCATTACCCCCGTGTCCAGTAGTACTCTTTTCAATTCCTTGACGTTGAAAGCGCTGCGGACTTTGTTAATGCATTTGACCCGGTTCCTCTCCATAAAGCGCACGCCCTCCTGGACAGACTCCTCATACCTTGGTGGATATGACTTTGCAGGCGGCCACATAACGAGGGCGGCCTGACAGTACCGGTTTCCCTTGCCGAGACTTAGAAGTTCTTCCAGTTTCTTGATATAGTCCAGAGACCCATCCAGCGTGTATCTCCAGGTGTGCTCTATCATAACGGCGTCGATCTGTTGGAAGACTAGTTCATAAATTCTGGCCTTCAGTTCTGATTCCTTATCGGTCATATCGCGTACACCAGTTTGAGGATCTCTCGGGTGATGATGCAAAGCTGCCGCACCGGCCTTTATGGCGTCAATGTCTGCTTGAGCTTGTTCTTCTATTGTAGTCGGCACGGCGGCGAAGCGCACCCCTCCCTCCTGGTATCCCGGCGGCCGGCTCGGATACATGTCAGGTGGCCCCCAGTATTTCGGCTGCCAGCCGGGGCACGCGCTCTCGATTATTAGAGGTTTGTCCAGGGTGTTAATGCGCGGTTCCAACTCGATGGGCATCATATTGAAAGTTCTCTTTATCTCGGTGATTTGCTGTTGGCTCAACCTTATCAATTTTCAACTCCCAATATTCACTTTACGGTTGGAACCCGGGCGAATTCGCAGCCACAGGATTATTTACGCAGCCCAGCGAAGATTTGCCCAGCTATCTGACGCATTTCACCTTGAGCTCTGAGGTAGGTTTCGTCCGGCAGGAAAGTGCCGTCGCGCGGAACGATTGACGGATCAAACCCTTCGTTAGGCGCGTCTACCCGTTGGGAAGGATAGCCGTGGGCCGAAGACCAGACAGAAGCTCCCTCCTTGCTGAGCAACCAGTTGAGGAGCAGTTTAGCTGCGTTTGGATGGGGTGCCTTATCGAAAACGAATATGTTGCCCGAACCTGAGGACAGGTGAGGGGGCTCCTTCAAAATAGCAAGAGTGATAGGGGCGCCCAGGCGTTTGAATTCGGCATACATGGCCGAACTGTGACCGATGCCAACGGGATACTTGCCTCTGGCTACCCATTCCAATAGCAGACGCTGGTCTCTCGTGACCACCGGTTCCTGAGCAGCGAGTTGCCGCAAGATTTCCACTGTTTTTTCCATGCCAAAGACGTTCGAAGCGAGATGGGTAAAGAAGTTGTTGGCACCCCCCACTATTCCAGGGTCTGAAAGTACGATCTTGCCTTTCCATTTCGGTTGGAGATAGTCCATGAAGGAACCTATTTCTGTCCCCTGCACCACATCAGTGTTGTAAATTGAAACATAGATGGCCATTGCTACCATGCCTATCGAGTGGCCATCTTTATCCGTATATGGGATTTTCCCGTTGCGCCAGTTGGCAGGATCAGTGATCTCTGGCAGAATGAGCAACGGCGCTAGCGGCGCAGTTATACCCAACGGCCTAACATCATTGATGAAGTCGGGCCTACCCATCAAGCCTAAGTCTCCCAGGTGAAGACCGGCCCTTATTTCCGCTGTCAGTTTCGCCACGGTTTGCTCGGGCCTTCCTTCGATAATGTCTACGTTTAAGCCAAATTTTTCGCGGCCGGCTGACCTTACAGCACCAGAGGCTGCGCCCAGTACGGAGCCATATATGTTAACGCTCCCCTCCTTCCTAGCTGCCTCTACCATCTCTTCCCAAGCAGTCCTTTTTACGGTTTGGACCTCCGGCTGAGTAAACTTGGGCGCCGGCCCGATGCTGGCGCTTTGGCAGGCCGGAACAGGCGCCAAAACTATCATAAGACACAACAACGGCCAGTAGATTACCTTTCCGGCTAACAGGTGGCCTTTGGGCACCGGTTTGTCGCGCAGACCAAACATTTTTTACCGCCTTTCTTTCTAAGACCGGCCAAGATCCTGGACCATCCTTTCAAAATGTCAGTCAAACAAAGACACGATTTCAGCGGATTCTCGCTAGCAAAATGCGCCCGGTCATTTCGACTGCGCCGCTATCAGCTCGCCGGACATTTTGGCCATCTCGCCGCGGAAAAGGAAAATCTTTTCCGTCTCCGGGTAATTCTTTTCCCCGGGAGAAATGAAGAACAGCGGCGGCACCCCCTCCTCCCTGACATCCACCCTCACGCTCGGCCGTCCGGCGGCTTTGGAAAAGACCGCCTGTCCTTCCTTGCTTAAGATCCAGTTGACGAAAACCGTTGTTGCGTTGGGATGCGGCACCTCGGGATAGACACCCAGCGACTGTCCCCCGGTGGTGCTGTAAGTCCCCTCCTTGACCGGGACGGGCGCCAGGGGAGAACCCAGGGCAATGAACTCGGCGACCACGTCCAGCGGGGGCCCCACGGCAAAGTGGTATTTCCCTCGGCTCACCCACTCCACCAGCGAGCGCCTGTCCCTGACGACGACTGCCTCTTGCTTGACCAGCAAGTCCTTCAGGAAAGCCATGGTCCTATCCACGTCCCAGACGCCGAGAGCAAGATGGGTAAGCAAGGCCGTCCCGCCGCCCAGGCCGACAGGGTCATCTATGGCAATCTTACCCTTATACCGGGGATTCAGCAGGTCGGCATAGGAAGTGACCTCGCCTTCCTTGACCAGAGTAGTATTCCGAACGATATCCCTTTGCGCCGCGTGCACAAGGCCGATGCTTGTCTTCCCGTCGTCCAAGAAGGCAACTGCCCCGGACTTCCAGGCCTTCGGGTCCTTCACTTCAGGCAGAACCAGGAAGGAATCAAGCGGCTGCATGAGCCCGGCCGGTTTCAAACTCGTCAGCAACGTTATTGGGCCGGTGGCATAAACGTCCACCAGGTGCAAACCCGCCTTGCGCTGCGCGGTCACCCTGGCGGTCATCTCGGTTCCGCGTGAAAAAGCCAGTATCTGCGGTTCAATGCCGAACTTGTCCTTGAACGCTTTGTTCAGCACGGCCCTGGTCTCGGTACCCCAGGTACTATAAAGGGACAGCTCGCCTTCCTTCTTTGCCGCTTCCAGCACGCTGGCCCACTTTGCCTCCCATGGGGCCTTTTCGGCCCCCGGCTTAGCGGCCCCGGCTGGCGGCTGAATATTGGCGGGGCCGGGCTCCACTCCGGCGGAACCGCAGCCCACCAGGAGAGCGCCCAGTGTAACCAACAGGCAAACTGATACCACGTATCTCATTTTTCCCTCCCGTCGCACGTGCAACGTGCAGCTACGGACCCTTGGCACGCAGCAGCGTGCCGCTATGAGCCATGGCATGTTCAATCCTTGTAAATGTTAACCCGGGCGCAGGCGTCAAAACCCCCCGATACGTGGTCCCGGTGCTCGGGGTCATGGGAGAGC
>JACQUA010000201.1 GCA_016210565.1 Chloroflexota bacterium | reverse complement strand
GTTCAGGGCGTAGTGTCCGAACGGACATGAGGGTTCAAATCCCTCCTTCGGCACCATTCTTGTGGCGAACGCGCTTGTAGCTCAGTTGGATAGAGCGTAGCCCTGCGGAGGCTAAGGTCGTGGGTTCGAGACCCGCCAAGCGCGCCACCTGACGAAGTAACAAGTAACAAGTAACAAGTAACAAGTAACAAATCCCCTCCCCGCCTCCAGGGAATTTCAAAAGATCGAAAAACACCTGACGCAACCGGCTTTCTTCGGTGTATAATGTTAGTGCATGGGCGGTTAGCTCAGTTGGTTAGAGCGCCTGCTTTACACGCAGGAAGTCACAGGTTCGAGTCCTCTACCGCCCAGTGAACACCCTGCGAACTTATTCGGAACTCTTTCCGAACAAAAGCGAACTTCTAAGGTAACATGACCATGAATCTATTAACTCCGAGCGAATTTTCCAGAGAAATGCCAATTTGGCATAGTAAATATACAGAGACACGTTATAAGACGTATCCAGACTTGGAGAGGGAGTTATCCGAAAAGGCTATCCACGTTGGATTCTTAGAAAAGAATGACCTTGCCAGAATTGCCGAGTGGGGTGGAAACCAGCATGGCGTAAAGCGACGGATGATGGAGTCAAATAGGGAGGAGGTCGTCAGAGACGCTACGCAGAAAGCCATCCATAATCTTGCTGACCCCTTGAAAGCTCTCCAAAGCCTTCTTCCTATTTACGGATGGGGGTTGACATACAGTAGCAAGACACTTAGATTCATACGGCCTCAGGACTATCCAGCACTAGATAGGCATTTGCAGAACAATGTTACGAGAAGTTACACGAGACTCATTTCAATATGCCGCGAAGTACAAGAAACTACATCAGCGCGAGGGCCGAGACCGGATAATAGATGGTGGATTGCAGACATCGAGATGGCACTGTTCATGTTCATAAAGTCCGGCGGCAAACTACGGTTGGGCTAGCATATCAAGTCAAACGCCAGTTCGAATGTCCTAGTTCTGTCTATGGTCAAGTACCGCCCAGTTTCCTTGTTGCGAATCTTTGCAGGCCTCTTTCCGAACAAAAGCGAACTTCTTTGCAAACTCCCGTTTTCTGAGCCCTTTCCCTAAGAAACAAGACAGGCATTCTGTTTCTTACTGATAGTTCTCCCTTAACGCTTTTTCACCTGACCAATTCTCAAAATTAGGCGATGTCTCTTGACTATGTGTACATAACGATGTACACTGATGGTTAAGCAATGAGAGGAGACAGATGGCCTTCAAGATCGAAATTACCTCGACAGCCTTGGAAGCATTGGAGGCCATTACTGACCGGCGTACCCGCAGCGCTATCATACGCCGCATCGATGCTCTTGCGGAGGAACCTGACAAGCAGGGCAAACCATTGCGGGGCTGGCTGGCAGGGTTCGTGAGCACACGGGCTGCAGGACAGAGATATCGGATAGTATATAAGGTTGACGGTAAGGCAAAGCGGGTCTTGGTGTACATGGTAGGTATCCGCAAAGAAGGTAGCCGCCGGGACGTATATGCTTTGGCTGAACGCCTCGTACAGCGGGGGTTGATATAGGAGTAACGGAATGACTACGACCAGAGAAACTAAAGAACTCACCACGGTGGACGCTCGGCGGGAACTGACGAAGCTTCCGGAGAAACTGGGAGCTAACCCAGCCACCGTAGCAGTCACCCGCAGGGGAAAACCGGTGCTGGCAATCATGACCTGGGAGGACTATGAGGCCATCCTGGAGACCCTGGAGATACTGAGCGACGATGAAGCTGTTGGACAATTGCAGCGCAGCATCAAAGAGGTTAAAGAGGGAAAGACGATTCCGTGGAAGGAAGCGAAAGTGCGGCTCGGCACGTAGAAAAGAATTGGAGGTCTGTATGCTTTCGAGTCAACTTACAAAACGATACGCACAAAAGAGGGCGGATATTAAAAGCCGTATGAAAGAGTTCCAGAACTTCGGCCAGAAAGCGAATAATGACGAGCTTTTCGCCGAAGTGGCTTATTGCATCTGTACCCCCATGAATCCTTTCGAAGGTTGCCAATCTGCAATCACAAAGTTGCAGGAAAACAAGCTGCTCTTTTCTGGTGACCGGGATGTGATAGCCCCTTTCCTCTTGAGGAACCGGGTCCGTTTCCATAACGTGAAGGCCGGTCGCATTACGGAGGCGAGAGCAAAATTATACGAGAAAGGTTGCCCCAATCCTATACTTGGACTCGTCAAAGATATACTATCAATGCCCCAGCGGCAAGCACGTAATCGCCTCTATGAAATCGGGGTACCTGGGCTTGGCATGAAAGAGAGTTCCCATTTCCTCCGCAATATTGGGCATGGAGATGACCTTGCAATCTTGGACAGACACATTTTAGGAAAGCTAGTGGAACATGGTGTCATAGACCAAGAACCGAAAACACTGACACTTGGAAGCTACCAAAGTATTGAGGAAAAGATGACTGTCTGGTCCAATGAGATAGGCATTCCGCTTGGAGAGTTAGACCTGCTCCTGTGGTCTGAGGAGACTGGAAAAATATTCAAGTAACGTTCCAAACGGTGTTGCTTGGGGTCATATGCTGAACACCAGTTCAAACGTCCTGGTTTTGTCTATCGTCAAGTACCGCCCACCATTCGCTAACTCCATAGAGTATCTGCAGCGAGTTCTCCGGCGAATTGCCCGAAGGACACGATTTCGATGCCGTCCCGGGTCTTCATCGCCGGTCCTTCAGGGTACACGACGATACGACGCCGGAGTCCCTCAAGGGGTGCCACGGCCCGAAGGCCCTTGCACCAGGTATCGGCGAAAGTCTTGCCGGACTTCGCTTCGATCGCTATCAAGTCCCTCCCCCGCACCAGCAGGAAATCCACCTCGATCTCGCTCAGTCCCGAGGGCGCCCAGTAATGCATGTCGTCACAAATAAGGCGATAGTCCTTGTAGGCCCTTATTAGCTGGGCTACCATCCCTTCGAACAACGGGCCTCTTTCCTCTGGGACCACGGGACCCGCCGTTCGTTTCATCGCCCGTACAATACCGGGATCGCACCAGTACCATTTTGGCAGTTTTCGTTCCCTCACCCTCAGCCTCGCTTCGTAGGCGGAAAGCCGGAAACATAGCAGCGTTTCTTCCAGAATGTCGAGATACCCGGAGACCGTCGTCCTGGCGACGCCTGCTTCGCGGGCTATGTTGGTCACATTGACCACCTGTCCGTGAAACAGGGCTGCCAGGGGCAGGAAACGGGCAAATCCGGGTAAGTTACGGACAAGAGCCTCCGCCTGTATCTCCTCTTTTAAGTATAGCTGTGCATAGTCGGAAAGGGTCTCCCATTTTTCGGTCGAGCCCCATACGACCGGCAGTAATCCATACTGAAGGGCCTCCTCTAAATCAAATTGGCTGCCCAGTTCCTCCGGAACAAAGGGATGCATGGACCGGCGAAGCGCTCTCCCGGCCAGCAGGTTGACCCCGGCGCGCCTGAGCTTGCGGGCGCTCGACCCGCACAGGACAAAACGCAACCGCTTTTCTTCAATCAAGCGGTGAACTTCGTTGAGCAGGTTTGGCAGGCGCTGTACCTCGTCCACGATGACCCACCGGTCGGTTGGAACCGCGCGCAACTCGTCGGCGAAAAGACCTGGGTTCGCCAGCAGTCTCTGGTAGATCCGTTCGGACGGCAAATCAATTACATAGGCATCCGGGAAAACGCCGCGAAGCCAGGTAGTTTTTCCGGAACCTCGAGGCCCGAGGAGAAAGAAACTCTGGTCCGGCGCCTTGAGGATTCTTTTCAGCAACATTTGATTACCATGCCGTCATTTTTCTTCACATTTTGACGACAAATATAGCTGCAATCAGGCCGTCCGTCAAGTGAAGCCGGTCAGCTACAGAGCGGGTGCCGGGCGGCGGGTCAGGATGGAAGTCAACACGACGCCGTTTATGGAGATCAATATCCCAGCAATAAAGGCCGGTTGGTAGCTGCCGACAAGGTCAAAGGCGAGTCCGGCGAAATAAGAGCCAAAGGCCGAGGCCATCGCCTCGGCAAAGCCCAGAACTCCCAGGAATAGGCCCAGGGAAGCCAGGCCAAAGGTGTCCGAAGCGACCACGTTGCGGAGGACGGCCTGGGCGCCCCAGCCCACGCCGAAGGCAAAGGCGAACAGGTAGAAGCCCCAGAGGTCCTGGGTAAGCATTCCGAAGGTCAGGGCGCAGGCGGTCAGGAAAAAGGCGACTTTGAAGGCCGCCTTGTTCCCCAGGCGGCCCATGCTGAGGCGGCCAAGGATGCTGGAAACGGTCAGCACGGCGACGACATTGGCCCCATCGGCCAGGGAGTATCCGGCATCCTGGACGTAGACCGCGATATGCGGCAAGAAGGTCGACCGGCAAAAACCAAAGCTGAAGAAGATGCCCACTATTATCCAGAAGTGCCGAGTGCGGAGCCGCTGGCGTAGCGAAATCCCCCCGGAAGGAGCGGGGCCCTTTCCGCCGGTATGGCGATGGGGCGCTGGTGCCGCGGCCTCGTCCTCGGGCAGCCGGGTGGAGCCCGGATCGCGCCGCATAAGCAGGCCACAGATTATGATCCCGGCCAGGACGATAGCCCCCAGGGTGGCGTAAGCGGAGCGCCAGCCATAACCGGATATCAGCCAGCCGGTGAGCGGGGCGATAATGAAACCCCCTATGCCGGCTCCCGACTGGACTATGCCCATCATCATGCTGCGCTTTTTTATGAACCAGCGGGCGACGGTAACCATCACCGGCGTGGAAGCCGTGCTCAGGCCGACGGCAGCCAGGACATAGCTGGCATGGAACTGCCACAGCGCGGTTATCTGGGACAAAAGGAAGTAGGCCACACCCACAAAAGACCCGAAAATGGTAATCACAAAGCGGGGGCCCAGTTTGTCCGTTAACCAGCCCATCAGGACCACCAGGAAGGCCTGGGTGATGGCGATGAGGGAATAGGCCAGGACGGTGTCCGCCCGTGTCCAGCCAAACTCGGCGATAAGCACCTTGAAGAAAACGCCGAAGCTCTGCGACATGCCCCACATCATGAGCCAGGTAAAGAAACCGGCGGCGACCACCACATAGCCGTAGTAAAAGCCTCGTTTGGCAGGCTTGGCGAGGTGGGTGGCTTTTTCCATGACTGGCGACATTATACAGTCAAACAGTCAAACAGTCGAACAGTCGGTAGCGGCACGCTGCGCGTGCCTCCCGGGATGCGTAGGGGCTTGATTCATCAAGCCCTGGTGGGTTTGATAAATCTGGGTTTGATAAATCAAACCCCTACGGTACAGATTAACGTGATTTATCGCCTTTGTATTAAAACGGCGCCAAATGGGCGTGAGGAATTTTCTCTCTGGCGATGTAATCTGCCAGCCCGGCAAACTCGCCGAACACGCGCGCCCTGGCCGGACAGGCGGCAATACACCGTGGTTCAAGGCCCTCTTTTACCCGCTGGGCGCAGGTGCGGCAGCTACTGCATTTTTCCTGGATAACAGGCAGGTACTGGAGCACCTTCGTTCCTTCCGGATTGGCACGGGATACGGATAACATCTCGTGCCTTACCGTGACATTGCCCTCCCCCTGGCAGACCACCTCGTGAGTGCGGCAGCCGATGCAGCGATCAAGGTCGATCAGGATTCCGTAGCGAGCCATCTAAGTTCTCCTTATGTTCACCCGGCATTCCCGCGAGGCATAAGCCCCGGTCACCGGGTCGAGCATGGTCTGCGACAGCAGGGCATTGGTGTCGTTGTTTTCCCATCCGTGGACCATGAACAGCACCCCGGGCTGGCTTCTTTCGGTGACCTCGGCGGTGGCGGTTATCGACGCCCGCGGGGATGAGATAATCACCTGGTCGCCCGGCCTGATGCCGAGTCTGCCGGCATCCGTGGGATGGACCTCAACCGCCGCTTCCTTTTCCAGCCGCCTCAGCGCGGGAATGTTGCGGAACTGGGAATGCACGTAAGCCGGAAGGTTATGCTTGGTCAGTATGAACGGATACCGGCGGTCGTAGTCGGCAAGGGATATATCCAGTTGCTGGCTTTCCTTCTGCCCGTAATCTCTATAGTCCGGCAGCGGGTCATAACCCATTTCCTTGAGGCGGGATGAATACAGCTCCACTTTTCCCGAAGGCGTCCTCAGGGTGGCTTTTTCATATTTCTTATATTCCTGCTTTTCGGGCCACTGTCCTGAGATGCCCATACCCGCCGGGTGCTGGCGGAGGGCGGCAACGCTTAGCGGCTTGAAGGTCTCGTCTATGAATTCCTCGACGTTCTTCCATGGGAAATAGTGGCCGAGCCCCAATCTGCGCGCCAGCTCGGACATGATTTTTTCTTCCGGCCAGCATTCGGGCACCGCAGGCGCCGCCTCGCGGAGAAGGAAATAGCAGTTATGAGCGCTGTGCTCGGACAGGTCGACCTTTTCCGGCCACCAGGCTGCGGGCAGCACGATATCGGCCATCTGCGCCGTGCCGGTCATGAACAGGTCGATGACTGCCATGAAGTCCAGCGACTTGAAAGCCTGAAGCCAGAGCTCGCGCGGGGCCATTGTAGTCAGCAGGTTCGCGCCCGAAATGAGATACGCCCTTACCGGGTAGGGGTTTCCGGTAAGGATCGTCTCCGGCACTTTGGCCACGTGCATCACCGATGAGCTGGCAATGTTCTTGCCCACCTGAAGGAAAAGACGGAAATCGTTCCATCCTATGGGGTCGGCCTTGGGCACGGTGTCCTTGAGCGTGGCCTCCAGGAACTTGGGGCCGTAGGGAAAGAGAGAGGTCCAGGCTTCCCCGCCCTTGATGTCCAGGTTGCCGGCGATGGCCCGCAGGATGCACAGGGCGCGGTGGGCCTGGAAGCCGTTGGTCTGCTGGTGCAGCGCAGCATAGTCCTCGATTATGCCCGGGCGGTTTTCCATGTAGGTCAGGGCTATTTTGCGTACCAGGTCTGCGGGGACGCCGGTAATGGCTTCTACCTTTTCCGGCCGGCAGGCGTTGACGTGGGAGGCCAGTTGGTCGAAGCCGGCCGTCCAGTGGTCCACGAACTCTTTGTCATAGAGGCCTTCTTCAATGACGATATGGATGAGTCCCAGGGCCAGGGCGACGTCGGTGCCCGGCCGGATCTGCGCCCAGATATCGGCTTTCTGGGCGGAAGATGAGAAATACGGGTCGACGACGATCATTTTGGCGCCCCGGGCTTTGGCGTCCAGTATCCTTCTGGAGCGGTTGGGGCGCGAGGTAAAGGGATTGCATCCCCAGAAGACCATGCATTTTACCGGCTGATGGTCATAGTCGTAGGCGCCGGGAAAGACCTGGGTCCCATAGGGAGCGCCGTAGGTCACGCTGTGGGCGGCCATGACCGGGCCATGGCACCAGTTGGTGTAGGCGCTGCGATTGGGAGAGCCAAAGGCGTGGCAGAAACGGAACTGGAGGGCGGCGCCGGCATTCCAGTGCCATTGCTGGCCAATAGTCATCGCCAGGGCCTGGGGGCCATACTCCTTGCGGATTACGTCGAGTTTCCCTGCGATGGTATCCAGCGCCTCGTCCCAGGAAATCTGCTTCCATTTATTTTCACCGCGTTCACCGATGCGTTTCAAAGGATGGCGCAGGCGGTCAGGGGCGTAAAGGACGTCGGGTATGGCGGCTCCCCTGGGGCAGAGGGTGCCCTGGTTGACCGGGTGCTCCGGCATGCCCTCGACCTTGACCACCCGGTCGCCCTCCAGATACATATTGACCCCGCATCCCGCGGAGCAGCAGCGGCAGGCGCTTTTAAGAACTCTCATCTTGTTCCTCCGTAATTTCTTTCCTGAATCCGAAACGAACACCCATGAGCTGCGCTCACAACCGATGAGCGAAAATGGCCCATTTCCGAGCGTAGCCGCGCGGTTTCCGCACTTGGGGCCGGGCGAGGGGACCTCGCAGCTACCAAGGCTGCATTTTCCGAGGAATCGCCTATGCTCGCCTTTGAGCGCCATGATGTATGAAAAACCATGTCCGCACAGGCGAGGACGCCTGTGATACCGGTATTTTGGTGTTCATTCGTACCCATTGGTGTTGCTCCGAAAATGTCGCAGTCTCCCCCTTTGAAAAAGGGGGACTAAGGGGGATTTAAGGAACAGGCAAAATCCCCCTGTATCCCCCTTTCGCAAAAGGGGGAGGTAAACTGGGTCTCCTAACGATGATAGGCCATTTTCATACCCGATGGCGCTCGCTCGCGAGCATGGACGATTCATTCGTGGTCCCGTTCAACAGTCCCGGGCAACTCATCAGCCACATTACAAAGCCCCAACTTTTCCAGGGTCTCTTTTGTTGGGATCCCGGTTGCCGTATCCCATCCCCAGTGCTGGTAATACTCGGTCAGCATCTGTTCGAACTTCTCCCGGTCGTGTTTGTAGCCTTTAAGCGGTCCGGCGTTCATTGGCTCCTTGAAATACATCTCCGGCAGGACATCGTCCCGGCGCCTCTTCCCCAGCCGGACGTTGTAGCACTGTTCCAGGGTATAAACCCTTTGCGCAATTTGCAGCAGGTCCCGGGCGCTGAAATCCATTCCGGTAGCCGCCGACACCATGCGGGCATAGTCGCCTTCGGCCAGGCCGTCCAGGGGTTGCATCCAGCGGCTGGGAAACTTGCAGGTACCCAGGCAGTCCATCAGGGTGCAGATGTGCCGGTAGTAGGTAACCATAGGCGCCTTGCCCCGGTGGTCGGCCCTATCGCCCGCCGAGGCGTTTCCCCAGAACTTCTTCGATATCCCCGGGGGCAGGCCCATGCTTTCGAAAATGGGGTATCCCTTCAAATGGTCGTCGCCGCGGGTCGAAGTGGCCACCGCCAGGGCATGGCCATAGTTCGACCTCACCGAGCTTTCCTCGACCACCCTCCCATTGATGGTCTGGGCCAGGTATCGGGCTTCGCCTCCCACGGTGGCCGCGGCCCGGGCGATGCCTTCGGCCAGGAGGTCTCCAAAACCTTCGCGATAGGTAATTCTCCGGAGAAGCTCCAGTGCGGTGTCTTCTTTGCCCCAGTCGAGTTCCAATCCCCCGGTATCTTTCCTGGATAAGATACCCCTCTTGAAACAGTCGGTCGCCCAGGCCATCAAATACGCGGGTTCTGTGGCGTCCAGCCCGTTATCGTTGCAGTAGGTGACGGCGGCCATGGCAAAGGCCAGATTGGAAGAGCCATAGGAGTAGACAAAGCCGTACATGGAACCGAAGTCATAGCCCTCGCCAAAGAGTCCGGCATAGGGACCCTCTTTTACCCGGTAATAGTGCGAGCACTGCAGCGGACAGCCGTGGCAGCCGACCTCGTTGACGCAGAAGTCCCGGGTCCACCGTTCGGCGCGGATCTTTTCGAAGTGCTCCGAGCCGCACTGGCTGACGCTGTAGTTGTGGAGTTGGCCGATGCCGCGCAGGTACATGGCGTTGACCAGGAACATGGTCCCGGTGGCGCGCATGGTGGGCAAGTGGGCCAGTCTGAGCACCTGTTGGTGGGCGGCGCGGGCGGCGTCTTCGAAATCCGACGGTCTGGCTATTCGCACGCCGCCGGTGCCGCGAACAGCCACCGCTTTGAGATTCTTCGAACCGGCCACCGCCCCGCAGCCGGTCCATCCGGGGGCGCGGGAGAGGTTGTTCATCAGTATGGCGAAGCGGACCTTGTTCTCCCCCGCGGGTCCGATGCAGGAGACGTGGATGTCCGCGGCGGCGGTTTCCTTTTTGATAAGCGCGTCGGTCTGGGATACGGTTTTCCCCCACAGGTGGCGGGCATCCCTGATCTCGACGTTATTGTCGTCAATCCACAAATACACCGGATGGGGCGCCCGGCCGCGGATGACCAGCATGTCGTAGCCCGCCCGTTTCAATTCCGGCGCCAGGTGGCCGCCCACATTGGTATCGCCAAAGATGCCGGTCAAAGGCGACCTGGTGATTATTTCCATGCGCCCCGAGCTCGGGGCCAGTGTCCCGGTGAGCGGTCCGGTGGCATAGACCAGCGGGTTATCGGGCTCCAGCCCATCTCCGTTTGCAAGGCGTCCCCTGGCAAGCGAGTCCCAGAGAACACTGGCGCCGAAGCCCTCGCCCCCAAGCCATCTGGCAGCGAAACCGGCATCGAGCGGCTCTTTTTCAATCAGACCGCTGGTAAGGTCGATCTTCAGGATAGTGCCGGCCCAACCATGCATCGAGGAGACTCCAGGCGTTTGTTCCCGTTCTAGCCACATGCCAGGGGCAGCGGCATCTGTTTTGTCAGGCTCGGATCACCTAGTCCGGTGGCATGATCAGATTTACAGCATAGGCCAAGAGCCGCGACCTCAAGTTGATGTTGTGAATCGACAAGGTCCTTCATAGCTTGGTCTACAGATTCTAGGGGACCAAGGGCCGCAATGAATTGGCTTACCACGATAACCCGTTTGTCATTCAGGGAAAGCCTCAGTCCGATGGAGGTCAAACGACGTGCCTTCTCTGTGGATTTGGCAATTGCCAAGGCAAGGGCTTGAGAAACGGGCACGGGCTCACGTTGATCAAATTCCCTCTTTCGGCAAACGAGGATAACATCCATTTGGATTGGCTCTTTGGCCTGCGACTTGGGGGTTGCCACCGACATTTCCGATTTTACTGGATGGGCGTTGACCACCGAGAATTCTGAACCAACGATGGCGGCCACCAATGATGTCCAGCCTTCGGGACGGGAATGGTGATACGTAAATACAAGGTATCCGTTATTCCTAAGAATCCGGCGGCATTCTGCAAAAACGGACCCGAGCTTTCTGCTGAACTGGACCTTATCCGTGTCTTGCACTTCTTTTTGGTTTCGGGTGCTGGCTCCAAACGTTATGAAGCCCCTCGGGTACAGGGTCTGCCAGGCGTAGAAAAAGTCAGCTAACTCAGAGTAGTGAACATTGTCGAAAAAAGGAGGGTCAGTAACCACAAGGTCCACAGCGCGATCCGGAAGTCTGGTTTCGTCGGAGCTCCCGCAGGAGAGGTATATCGCCCGCGGCTCAAACGGATATTCTCGAGGCCATGAGCGAACCTGTCCCGAAAAACGCGTGCCTGGTGGAAACGCCCTGGTGCCTCCGTTGTTGCAGACCTCAAATGGAGAATCCCGGTAATCGAGAATACGCAGCAACCTGCTTTTGAACAGGTTAGAAAATGAACCGGAACTCTTGAATGTGCCCCAGAGGTTTGCCTCGATAGGAGTACGTTCGGGCTTCAATATGTGATGAGCAAACATGTGCCGCACCGCGCCAGTGCCCTCGCCCTTGTAAGAAGCAAATAAGTTATTGAATTCAAGGACGCCGGAGAATAGGGTCCAGAAAGCTTCACGAGAGGATTGCTCAGGTAAGGTGGAGATGGCTCGTTGAAGCCAGCCTAGGGCCAGAAGTTGCCTGTCATTAAAAAAGTCGCGCCATGCTCGGTAATTGTAGCCCATGGCTTGCCGCGTGTTATGTCCGTCTGACAGCATGCCTTCGGGAAGCCTAACTGCCCGCGAGGCGATTTCGTTTTTCAATAAGCCTGAGCAGTGATTGTAAGATTCAATGTCTGAGGGCGTGGCGGCGAGATATTTCTTGCGACCATCAGGGGTCAGAAGTAGCTTGGCATAAAGCCGATGAGAGGGCGGTTGACCCGCCAACCGTACCGCTTCAGCGATTCGGAAGGATTTGTGGCATGACTGACAAATTGCCTCAACTCCGTTTGCGGAGCCAACATGTGGGTTGAATTCCATGTCGCATACTGGGCAAGATACCTTCGCATCCGTGTTCGACCCGGCGAAGATCTCGTGGCAACCAGGACAAGAAATCTGAACTTGGGGCTTCTTATCCGGACATGCATTCCTGGCCACAACGCGCGAGGAAAAAAGGTCGACTCGGCCCCCACAGTGACGGCACGGCAAGGTCTTTACCCAAAAATAGTAGAGGACATCGCATGCAATTCCGTTTTCGTCGGTAGACCGGTATAGTTCTCGGATGCGGGAACCCACGTTTTCCGCAAGGTAAGAAAAGCCGTTGATGATGGACCTTCGGTCCAGATGCCCAAAGGCAACGCGAACGCTTTCACAAGCAACCGGATTGATGTCGCGTCCGAGAGCAGTGAAACCGAGTTTATGCGCCTCCCCTATCGTCGTACCGCTTCCCATGAAAGGATCGAAAACCGAGATGCCCCGAAAGCAATGGGCCTGATAGAATTGATGTTTCAGATCGGCGTCGGCCGGGAGAACGCATCCGAGCAGAATCGCCCGAAATACAGATCCAAGCCGCTGCGCCCACCATTTGTGTATATGGTAAATGGGCCGGTAGACTTCCTTCCGCCAGCTTTCCCTCTCGGCTAGCGCGGAAACAAACTCAAAAGGGAACGAATCCATGTCGATCAATCGATCGACGTCAGGGCTACATCTACCAGGCTTCATCGGTTTCCTCGTCTTCAGCACATGTATCCAGCATCTGAGATGGTCTCGGGCGCATAGCCACTGTATCGGCTGAGCCTTCTTTGGGCCGCCACGCATAAAAGACATGTTCTTTGCCGGCTGAAGGATTGGGAATCGTCTTGGACTCAAGCTCGTTGTCCTTGAGGTCGAAGGTGTAACCCACGATCAGGTGTTCTGCCTCTTTGCGAATCAGTATACCTACCCTGACTAACTCCTTCGGAACGATGAAGTCTTCCGGTAAGATGAGTGTCTGGGTGTGAGCAACGCCTGTGGCGAGGCCGAAAGGAGTTGGCGCCACATACATTTTCCGATCGCGAACCATAATGTCACCATAACAGCCAAAGCCCTTGATACTTTTGTTTTCATGGACATACTCATGGTCGGCATTGAGAAAATCGCCGTGGCAAATCACTAGGTCGAAAACCGGATACGAATTTCCATCCGGAGTAGCCGGGTACCGGCCAAAAATGTAAAAAATGTCGCGGCTCTTGTGAAAGCCCGTTGGAACCTGGCTGTTGCAATCATAATTGATCTCTCTGCCCGGATAGGCTAACCCTTTGACCTCGTATCCATCGGTGAAGAGCACCATACGGAAATCGGGGTAACTGTTGCGGCCGCCGGTCTCAAACTCCAGCTTGGTTTCGGCCAGACGTTGCTTCACCCAGTTCTGGAAATGAAACTCCTTGTCCTGCCTACTTTGCCGGCGAACCAACCTCCCAGTGTTTATGGCAGCGACACACCTCTCAAAAACGGTCATCACCGAGGTATCCACGAACCTAGCCATGAAGCTCCTTAACGAGCTGTCTCAAAGAGCCATACCGCGCATGGGGGTGACCATCACGCAAGATGGTCTTGTTCGTGTGGTCGCGAATTATCAGACTGATCCTACCGTTAATCATTGCAGTACAGAAAATGTGTACGAGGCAGTTAATACGGTTTGGGTTAATTTGAGAGCAAGCCGGCGCCTCGCGGCCACGGCACAACGCGGACTCAACGGTTGCAAATATAGCATCGCTCCAGTAGCAAATCAAGGGGCCTGGCCGCAAAAGCAAGACTTCGCCCCGCTGTCTAAGCTCGTCGGCTGTTTTCTGAATCCAACTCTCCCGGTCTGAGGCTTTCCAGTGTTGGCTCCACCTGTCGGGATAGTCTGATCTGGATAATCACTATGGCCACCAGGGTCGCGCCGGCAAGACTGGTGGTCAGCTTTGGGATGATAAGCAGCAGGCCGCCGGCTATCAGGAGCGACCGGTGCCACCAGTTGATCCGCCGCAGCAGGCAGCCTTCGACGCCTCCCGCCAGCGCCATGACCCCGATCAAAGCCGTGATCACTGCGAGTGTTATGTCAACCGGCGACCCCAAAAGCAGCAAAGCGGGAAAATAGATGAACATGAACGGAACGACATAGGCCACCACCGCCAGTCGCATGGCCTGCCAGCCTGTTTT
>JACQUA010000200.1 GCA_016210565.1 Chloroflexota bacterium | reverse complement strand
GCCCCGCCCCGAAAGAACTTGTCCTGAGCAGAGCGAAGGATTCTTCGACTACGCTCGCTGCGCTCGCTTCGCTCAGAATGACATTTTCATCCTTCATGGTGCGCCATCGGCGCATGGGGGATTGTTTGGCATTTGGAACCTGGTTATTGGAATTTGCCTGGAATAGTGGGTTCTCGCATCCCGATACAATCGGGATGCTTAACCCACCCTACGGTTTGGCGTCTTCCAGATGGTCGATGCCGCCGTGACCGATGAAGTTGTACCAGCCCGACTGGAAAGCGACGAAGCGGGCCGGGTGATGCGGGTCCCGGTTGAAGTGCTGGTGTACCACGTAGGGCGGTATGCACACCACGTCCTCGGCGTCCCAGTCGTGCCTGACGCCATCGTGGATTTCATAGCCCTTCCCTTCCAGGATCTTGTGAACCTCCTCGGCGGCGTGGCGGTGTCTTCCCGAGGCGCCTCCCGGAGGCAGTTCCTGGACAAAAGCGTCATAGGTCTTGAGCCCGCCATCCCGGTGGGGACCGATGAAGAACTTGATGCGGCCCATCCTCGTATCTTCCCACGGCACTTCCTCGTTGCGCACCACGTGGGGCACGGACAGACGCCATTTCAACTGCTCTTCCAGCCGCTTCATGTATAGCTCGTAGGTGTCCCGCGGTTTCTCAATGTGCATGATATCCTCGGGCCGGACCCTGATTCGCCCCTGGATGGTTTCGCTGAAGCCCAGTTTGAACTCCTGCCCATCTTTGGTGCGGTAGCCGGCGACCTTCTTGTCGGGGCCGTAGATGGGCTCGGCGTCCGGCGGGATGCTGTAGTTGGACCGCATTTCTATCTGCTCGATCCAGTGTATCCCCATATACTCCACCAGCGGAGCGATGGAGAACCACATGCGCGCCTGTTGTTTGGCGCTGGGGTTGAAATGCTGGTGGTCGCAATAGCTCGGGACGGTCATGATGTCCCCCGCCGACCAGTCATACCGCTTGTCGTCATGGATTTCGTAGCCTTCGCCCTCGATGATGTAGAAGATGGCCTCGCGCACGTGGCGGTGGCGGCCGCCCTTCATTCCCGGCTCCAGTATCTGCTCCATGAGCGCCATGGTGCAGACCGGCGCCTTGGAAAAGCGTTCCGCGGGGGTCATGCTGACCCACATCCTCCGGAACGCCTGGATGCCCACCGTCCAGTTGGTGTCAGCCGCCCGCAGGACCCGGGGCAGCAGGGCCACCTTTTCTCGCTCCTTGACCAGACGCGCCGTCATCTCCTCGATATTGCGATTGGTGTGGACCGGCTCCGGCTCACGTTTTCTTTCGATGATTTTTTCCATGAATCAGCCCTTTCTTGATAAGAGCAGCAGTCAGCAGTCAGCCCATCAGCTAACAGCGCCCCGCCCGCGCGGGGACAAGTTTCAGTCCCCACCTGGCCGGTCGAGCGGCCTCACTGCTGATAGCTGAAAGCTCAGAGCTACCTTCGCGCCCTCTGGTTCTTAGCGGTGAATAGGAAAAGCCTGGGTCGGGTGCACCATCCGGCCGTCACAGGCAGGGACGCCTGTGCCACCCGTCGCGGCAGCTACTGCCCCTTCAGCAAAGGCGCGAAGATTTCCTTCGAGATTTTCATCATCTCTTCCCCGGACAGTATCGTCTCCTCCGTTTCGGCGTAGACTTTTTCGTCCGGGTCGGGGAAGAGCTCGGGTACCAAACCTTCCCTGGGCGCATCGCGGCGGGCGCCAGGCATTCCCTGCGCCCTGACGAAGGTGGCGTTCCCTTCGGAGCTCAGTACCCAGTTCAAGAAAACCCTGGCGGCGTTGGGATGGGGCCTCTTCGCCGCTATCGCCGCCGCACCTCCCGAAGTGCCGATCTTGCCGCCCTCCGCCGCCTTGACAAAGACCAGGGGAGCGCCCGCCCGCATGAACTCAATGGCGGTCTGCCGGGTGGGGGCCACGCCCAGGGCGTATTTCCCCCTGGCTACCCACTCGGAGGAGAGCCTCTTGTCCCGGGTGATGGCCGGCTCCTGTTTCACGAACTGGCGCATGAACTCTTTGGTTGGCTCCAGTCCCCAGGTCTGACCGGCCAGCATGGTGAAGAAGGCATTGCCGGTGCCGCTGGTAGTGGGATCATCAGCGGTGATTCTCCCTTTCCACTTCGGGTTCAGGATATCTTTGTAGGAAACCATCTCCCCGTCTTTGACGAAATCAGTGTTGCGGAGAATGTAGCGCGTGTAGTTGGCGATCATTCCGATGGTGGTGCGGTCCTTGTCCACAAAGGGCACCTCGTCAGTGATCCAGGCTTTCGGATCAGTCACCTCGGGCAGCAGCAGCAAGCTATCTACCCTGTCCAGAAGCCCGCGCGGCTTCATGCTTATCAGCAAGGTCGTCGTCCCGGTAAGAATTACGTCAACCAGATAGAGACCCGCGTTCTTTTCGGTCTGTATCTTCTGCGTCAGCTCCTCACCCCGCCCGACGAGGAATTCCATCTTGATGTCAAACCTCTTCTCGAAGGCCTCAGCCAATTGGCGCGGCGTGTCGCCGCCCCGGTCGGTGTAGACCATCACCTTCCCCTCTTTCCTGGCTGCAGCCACAAGCTGTTGCCATTCCAGCTCCCAGGCAGCTTTGTTAGCCGCCCCGGCCACTTGGCCCGCCGGGGCCGTCGAGGGCGCCGGCGCGGCGGCCGGGGCGCAGGCAGCGAGAACCAGGCCAATCAGTATTACAGCAATGGATACCCTCGAGGTGACATTCAGCATTTTCCCGCTCCTCCAATACAAATACAAGGAATGCATGTAGGGTGGGTTAAGCGTCCCGATGCGCATCGGGACGCTTAGCCCACCCTACGTAGCTGACTGCTGATAGCTGAAAGCTGAGAGCCGCCACTTACTGCTTCATCAGCGGCGCGAAGATTTCCCTCGATACTTTCATCATCTCCTCCCCGAACAATATGCTGTCCTCCGTTTCCGGATACACTTTCTCGCCCGGGTCCGGGAACTGTTCCGGAGAGACGCCTTCCCTGGGCGCATCCCGCCTGGCGCCGGGCATGCCCTGCGCCTTAACGAATACGGCGTGCCCCTCAGAGCCCAGGACCCAGTTCACAAAGACCCTCGTCGCATTCGGGTGAGGCCTCTTCGCCATTATCCCCAGGGCGCCCCCGGAGGTGGCCGCCTTGGTGCCCTCCGACACTTTCACCCAGGCTATTGGGGCGCCTGCTCTGGCGAAGTCAATGACGGTCTGATGGGTAGGGGCCACACCGAGGGCGTACTTACCTCTGGCCACCCACTCCGCCGAGAGCCTCTTGTCCCTGGTAAGGGCCGGCTCCTGCTTTACGAACTGGCGCATAAATTCTTTAGTCTGCTCCAGGCCCCAGACCTGAGTGGCCAGGAAGGTGAAGAAGGCGTTGCCGGTGCCGGTTACCGTGGGGTCGTCCGAAGCGATCTTTCCTTTCCACCTGGGGTCCAGAACATCCTTGTAAGAGGTTACTTCCCCTTCCCTGGTAAGCTCGGTGTTCCGGGCGACATACCGGTTGGTGGAGGCAACGATGCCTATGGTCGTACGGTCTTTGTCCGCAAACGGAACGCCGTTGGTGACCCATGCCTGGGGGTCGGTCACTTCCGGCAGGAGCAGGAGGGGCTCAATCTTATCGATAAGCCCCTGGGGCTTCATGCTTATCAGGAGAGACGAAGTCCCGCTTATCGTTACATCGGCCAGATAGAGGCCGGCAGCCCTTTCCGTCAACATCCTCTGAGTTATCTCTTCTCCCCGCCCAACGAGAAACTCCAGTTGAATGCCGAACTTCTTCTCGAAGGCTTCGGCCAGTTGCCGCCCCGTGTCGCCGCTCCGGGTGGTGTAAAGCACCACCTTCCCTTCCTTTCTAGCTGCGGCCAGCACTTGACCCCATTCCACCTCCCAGGCGGCCTTGCCGGCCGCGGCGGGGGCTTTTGGCTCCGGGGGCGTAGTTACCGGCGCCGGCGCCGCGGTCGGACCGCACGCCCCAAATATCAAACCAATCAGGACCATGACTGCAATGATCTGAGCAACGAAACGTAACATCTTTCTCCTTCTCAAACATAGGTTGTCATGCGAGCGAAGCGAAGCAATCTCCCGGACTGTTCGACCATGGGATTGCTTTGTCATCCCGGTGGAATCGGGATTCCTCGCAAAGACGGATGATTTTCATCCTTCATGGCACCCCATGGACGCCGGTCCACAACTCCGGACTCCTGTCCCCGGGCTATGATTGACAAATTCTACTATCCGCTATGGGTCGTGTCAAACGGGGCCTGCGTTCGCTCAACGTTCACCTCCGAACTTCTCGATCTGGACCACCGTGGTCGCCTTGGCCGGCGTAACGCAGCTCTGGAAATCCCCGCCGAGCAGCGTCGCCGGGGTTGCCCCCCGGTCCACCCCGGATTCATCGGGCAGGTATTTGCCGCCGTGGTGCAGCACTGCCACGCCAGGCAATATCCTTGAGGTGACATAGGCCGGCATGACCACCTTCCCCCGGTCGTTGTAGACCGCCACGAGGTCGCCATCCTTTATTCCTCTCGCTCCCGCATCAGCGGGGCTGATCCAGACCCTGTGCTGATAAACATGATCTTTCAGCCACGGACCGTCCCAGAGCCAGGAATGAATCCGGTACCGGGAGTGCGGGGTCAGCAGCATCAGCGGATATTCTTTCACCAGGGGATCATCCATTCCCCTGACCGGCGGCCGGTAAACGGGCATAGGAAGCATGTCGCCCCAGTCACCGGGCAGGTGATAATAAGGCCTGCCCAGCGAATCGAGATGTTCGCCTTTGCCGCGGTTGTCCGCATCGGCGACATACCTGGAATATATTTCTATCCTGCCCGACTCCGTCTTGAATGCCGCGCCGGCCTTGATTTCTCCGGCATAACCGGCATTGTACGGTTCGTCCAGCTCGTCGCAGTTGATGAACTTCCCCGAGGTAAACTCGGCCCAGGCAGGGACATCGATGTTGCGTTTCCTGTAGTAGCTCACCACTTCCTGGTAGCAGTCCTTGAGATACCTTTCCCAGTCGGCGTCCCAGTTCTCATCCGTCGTGTAGTAGCGAAAATACTGGCCGGGGTCTATTCCCAACTTCTCTGCCAGCTTCACGTGAATCCAGACATCCGGTTTGACCTCGCCCGGAGATTCGACCAGGCCGGGCATAAAGCTTACGCTGGCCCATCCCCTCCGGTCGGACTTCGCGATGTCCCTTTTTTCAAAAGGGCGCTGGAATGTGGGCAGGATGATGTCCGCGTATTTGGCCGTCGGGGTAATCATAGCGGCCAGCGAAGCGATGAAATCCATCTTTTCCAGCGCCCTTATTCCGTCATTAACCGAGTCAGCCGTCGTCACCAGGTAGTTGCAGTCATACATCGTCAGGGCGCTCCACAGCAGCACCCTGGGATGGAAATCTTTCAGCACGGAAGGACCCGACTTCCAGCCCACCATTCTCACGTAGTCCGCGGCGCTGAGTTCGCCGTTTCGGACCTTATCCAGGAGGAGTATGGCCTGATCCCAGTTATGGCCCCGGTACCCTTTGGGGACCTGGTAGGCCCCGGCGGGGCCGGATGATACCCGGGCAGGGATACCCGACCGCCGGGCCAGGAAGAAAGGAGGCCCGCCGCCGGGCGCGCCCCAGTAGCCGAGCATGGCCTGTAAAGCCGCGAAAGCCTTGATGGTCTGCTCGCCGTGACTCCGACGATTTATGGCATAGGCATACCAGAGCCAGGCCGGCCGGGTGGTAGCCACCAGTCTGGCCAGAGCCCGGACCGTTCCGGCAGGCACAGCGCAAATGCCTTCGGCCCATTCGGGTGACTTCTCAACGCCGTCGTCCTGGCCAAGAACGTAATTCTTCCATTTCTCAAACCCGGCGGCTTCGACATATTTGCTGACAAAGACTTTGTCCCACAGGTCCTCCTTCAGCAGCACGTGAGCCATGCCCAGGAACATGGCCAGGTCTGTCCCCGGCTTGATGGGTATCCACTGGTCCGCCAGCACTTCGGCGGAAGCGGTGTACCTGGGATCGATGATGACAACCTGTTTGCCTCTTTCCCGGCAGAGTTTGATCCACCAGGCCAGTTGATGGGAAGGGCCGCCCACCACCGTTACGGCCGGATCGAGACCCCAGACCACGATCAGCCTGGAATTCGCCATCATATCGGCAGCCGAGCTGGACCCCCTTTCACCGAGAGATGTGAATGAGTCCCCGGCCATCAGGTGCGCCATCATGGAAGTGGCATCATAGGAAGAATAACCCCACGGTTCGATCCCGGCCCCCCACAACTGATAGAGGCGAAGCAGAAGCGGTCCCGGACTGCGGGCAGTGGTAATAGAATAAGGACCGTATTTTGCCCTGGCCTCCTTCATTTTCTCAGCTATCGTCCCCAGCGCCTCTTCCCAGGATATCTTGACGAATTTCCCCTCTCCGCGCCGGCTGCCGGGCGCCCGCTTCAGAGGATAGATAACCCGGTCCGCCGAGTAACACGCCTTATGAAAAACGAAAGCCTTGGGACACGGACGGCTCTGGACCCGGCCCTTCAACAGGTCTTCCTCGCTTAATACGGCGTCCTCCCGGCCAACACCCGGGTTGTACCGGTCATCTGCTTCCACGTTGACAACAGCCCCATCCCCGACGTGCACCTTCAGGACACAGGAACCGCCCCCGCAGTTATTCACGCAGGCCGTGTAGAAGAAGCTTTCGTTCGCCCGGCTGGTAGTCATGTTTCTGAGAACATCTGCGTGTAGGGTGGGTTAAGCGTCCCGATGAGTCTTTCCGACAAATCAGGACGCTTAACCCACCGGGCCACGAGAGGAAATTCCAAAAGCCGATTTCCAAATCACGAACAGACTGCGATGAATGAATTGCAGAGTCAAAAACCGATGGACATCGCTTCGACATTTGAACATTCGGATTTTGATATTGCTCTGAAAATAGGCTGTCACCCTGAGCGAAGTCGAAGGGTCTTTCGTCCCGCGCCCCGCCCCGAAAGATTCTTCGACTACGCTCGCTGCGCTCGCTTCGCTCAGAATGACATTTTCATCCTTCATGGTGCGCCATCGGCGCATG
>JACQUA010000206.1 GCA_016210565.1 Chloroflexota bacterium | reverse complement strand
TCTTGCGCCGGGGACGAAAGACCCTTCGACTGCCCCTTCGCTTCGCTCAGGGCTCCGGCTCAGGGTGACAACCTTCCGCACCCGCCAATCCGCAGAAGCGGCTTTGTTCTGTGTCCAGCAGAGATGTGGGACACGATGAGGATTACATCAGGGCTGCGACCGTTTCCGCCATGTCGTGATGCTGCGCCAGTCAAGGCCCCAAACTCCGGGTGGCTCAAATTCCCTTGAAGACGGGCTTGCGTTTCTCGGCAAAAGCCCGGCGGGCCTCCTTGATGTCTTCGCTCTGCGCGGCGGCTTCCGTTATCGCCTGGATTTCGGCCAGCGCTTCGGGGGTGGGTCCCTGGTAACTCAGTAGCCTGGCGATGACGCGCTTGGTGCCGTACAAGGCCAAGGGAGGATTCTGCGCCAGTTTTCCGGCAAAAGATGTGGTGAACGGAACGAGTTCTTCCCTGGACACCGTGTAGTTGACCAGACCTATTTCTCTCGCCCTCCGGGCGTCGATATATTCGCCGGCCAGGAGAATCTCCTTGGCGTGGCCGACACCGACCAGGTTGATGAGACGCTGAATCCCTCCGTAGTCGTATACCCGGCCCACTTTGACGGCGTTGAGGGCAAACCGGGCATTATTCGCAGCGATCCTGAAATCACAGGTGGCCGCCAGGTCAAAGGCCGCCCCGGCGACATAGCCGAAGACCATGGCAATCACGGGGCAGGGGCAGTTCATGATGCTCTCTACAGCCTGGACAAAGGCCAGCTTACGCTTTCCACTGCCGCCGGGTTCGCTGCCCGCGCTCATGTCTATACCCGAGGAAAAGGCTTCTTCGCCGGCCCCCCGCAGTATGACGGCCCTTATGTCGTTATTGCTGCCGATGGATTTCAGGGTATTGCCGATGCCAGCGAGCACCGGCGCGTTTAAGGCATTCCTTCTGTGGGGCCGGTTTATGGTGATGGTACAGAGGGACCCATCTTTTTCTACGATAACTTCGTCGTCTGGCATGTGGTCTCCCTCCTGAAGCCGGACAAGCCGGGATGGGAAAGCCGTGGCAAACTCGGGTTGTGCTCCGGGCGTGGCTGCGTCGACGCGTCGATGTGTGTCGGTGCGCACCCGTAGAGGGTGCGGCTACGGCAACTAACGCGCGATGCCGAATTTGCGCTGGAGTTGAAAGGCGTAGTCTACCGATTCCCTGGAGCCGCTCAGGATTTCTTTGACGTAGGCGTCAACTTCGTCTCCCAGGGTAACCGTGTAGATGGGTGTTATCGTCTTTTTGACCCAGGCGTCAAACTGGGGGTCGTTGCCCATGTCCCGGTAGGCCCCGATAAGAATGGACATGATGTTGTCCGGTGTTCCCGGAGGGGCGGCGAGCCAGCGGTCGGTTACCATGCCCGGGCCGAGCCAACCCGCATAGGCCTCCCACGGTACGCCTTTTACCCCTTTCTGCAGCAGAAGGTCGGCCATCACCGGCACATCGGGGTAATCAGGGCGCGGGACGAATTTTCCCTTCTGGATTATTCCGATCTGGGCGATGATATCCACCACGCCGTCATCTACGAGGGGCTGGATCTGGTTGCGGTCCATGATTCCCCAGATGTCTATCTCGCCGCGGCGCAGGGCCAGGATCAACTCGGGACTGCTGGCGAAACCCAGTATCCAGCGGACATTCCACCCCAGGAATTCTTTGCCCCACAAAGTCATTGCCTGCCAGCTTTCGCTGGCTTCCCTGGCGCCGACCACCACCGGCCTGGCCCTGGGGTCGGTGAGCCGCGCCACGGCGTCCTTACGGATCAGGAGCAGGGGTTCCACGCGGGAGAAGCTGGCGACGAAACGGACCTTGCGGAGGTCATAATTGACGACGTCGAGTCCCATCCTCTGGCTGTTGATCGTGCCGGACCCGCTGGCCAGCAAAGTCAGGCCGTCAGGCTTCACTTTCTCGACGAAGCTGTTGATGGCGATGGTGCCGCCTCCCCCGGGTGCGTTGCGAACGATAATCCTTGGGTTGCCCGGCAGATGTTTGGGCAGGAAGGTGGCGACGGCCCGGGCCGCTATGTCCGTAGCCCCTCCGGCGGCAGAGGCCGCAATCAGTTGTATGGTCTTGTCCTGGTAGAAGGGCGCTGTCGGCTGTGGGGTGGCGGGTTTGGCCGGTGTTGTTGTGGGCGTTGCGGCAGGTTTGGGGTGTGGGGTCGCCGTAGAGGTTGGCTTGACCTCCGGG
The DNA here is from genome assembly GCA_016210565.1 of Chloroflexota bacterium. Taxonomy (GTDB): domain Bacteria; phylum Chloroflexota; class Dehalococcoidia; order JACQUA01; family JACQUA01; genus JACQUA01. Next base: position 34,469 of record JACQUA010000206.1, on the reverse strand, counting down.
GCGGCAAGCGAGGGCGAAGGTGATGGGCTGGCTGGCGGCTGCGGCCCGCAGGCCGCAGCGAAGCTCAAGGCAACGAGAACCACGGCCAATGTAATGTTCAGGAATGCGTTCATTTGATACCCTCCGGCGAAATGTTAATACAAACGCCCTGACCCGGACAAGCCGGGACCAAGAAGGCCATCCAAATACGAAATACGAAGCACGAAATCCTAAACAATCACCCATCCCGACGAGTCGGGACAATGAACGATGAAAATGTCATTCTGAGCGAAGCGAGCGCAGCGAGCGTAGTCGAAGAATCTTTCGAGGTGGGGCGCCGGACGAAAGACCCTTCGACTTCGCTCAGGGTGACATTTTCAGAGCAATCACCCATCCCGACGAGTCGGGACAATTAAGGATGAAAATGTCATTCTGAGCGAAGCGAGCGTAGTCGAAGAATCTTTCGGGGCGGGGCGCGGGACGAAAGACCCTTCGACTTCGCTCAGGGTGACAGCCTATTTTCTGAGCAAACTCAAAATGCCAATGCTCAAAAGTCCGAACCGGTCCCCCTGGGCCTGAGTTTGGAAACTAGCGCATATCGGAATTACCTGGTTGCCTGGAATTTTGGTATTCGAATTTGTTTAGAGTTTAGAGATTCGGATTCAGGATTTGGTGGGTTAGGCGCAGCCTCCCCGTGCCCGCACCCGCCTTCTGCGCTTCACCCACCCTACGCCGCTGTTCCAGTCCGGGTTTACCGAATTGGCAACGATTCCCCGTCTCAGCCCCTGGCAGCTAATAATTTCGTGTTCATTAGTGTTTATTCGTGGTTCTCTCTTTCCTCATTCGTCATTTCTTCTTGTGCAACCGGTCTTCCAGTTCCCTGGCGTGGGCCTTTTTTTCGTCTTCAATCTGCCGGATTCTCTCCTCGGAGTAGCCGAGAATGTGCGACATTACCTCGCGGTTGTGCTCTCCCAGACCGGGGGGAGGGCCATACTGCTCCGTCACGCCCGGAATCTTGACCGGGTTGCCGGCGACTCTCAAGTCCGGGTGTCCGGCCCGTTCGATGGTCAGGATCATGTTGTTGTGCAGGATCTGCGGGTCGACGGCGGCTTTGTCGACGGTGCTTACCGGGGCGCCGGGAATGTCTTCCACGGCGAACAACTCCACCCACTGATCGGTGTTGGCCTGCGTCAGGTGGTCCTCGAGAATCCGGTCCAATTCCTTGCGGTTAGCCAGCCGGGCCGGGAGTGTCTTGAAGCGGGGGTCTTCAATCATCCATTCGGCATTGATCACCCGGGCGATGCGCGGCCAGCAGGAACTGAGGGCGACGTAGCCGTCCTTTGTGCGGTAGATGCCCGAAGGGGCCACCGCCAGGTGGGCGGACCCGGTAGGCCCGGGGACAACGCCGGTGTTGAAATACTTGGAAAAGAACATCCCCATCAGGGCCACGCAGGTATCGAGCAAGGCCACTTCGACGAGGCGTCCCTTCCCGGTCTGGGACCGCTCGTTCAGCGCCGCGAGAATGCCGATTACCGAGTACAGGCCCGCGGCCTGGTCGCCAAGGGGGACGCCCGGTTTCACGGGTTTTCTTCCCGGCTCTCCGGAGACGCTGAGCATCCCGGACCAGGCATAACCCATGAGGTCGTAGGCGGGGCGGTCCCGGTAAGGCCCGGAGGGGCCGAAGCCGGTCATGCTGCAATAGACGAGCCGGGGATTGGTCTGTTTCACCGTCTCGTAGTCCGCTCCCAGCCTGGCCAGCGCGCCGGCGCGGTAGTTGCACAGGAGAACGTCGGAGACCTTGACCAGGTCGAGAAGGACCTGCTTTCCCGAGGGGGTGCTGAGGTCGAGCGCCATGCTTTTCTTGCCGCGGTTGAGGGCCAGGAAATAGAAGTGCTCGCCCTTTTCGGCCCCTTGCAGGGCCCGGTTGGAATCCCCCTCCGGCGGCTCGATCTTGATGACCTCGGCGCCCAGGTCCGCGAGGACCATGGAGGCGAAGGGACCGGCGATGCCCACCTCCACCGAAACCACCCTGATTCCAGATAATATCTTGTTCATTGTAGCTGAAGCTCCACGGAAGAATGACGACCCCCGACTTGATGGGGGGCGAAGCCCGAATGACGAATGAATCACCCATGCGTCGGTGGCGCACCATCAAGGATGAAAACGGCCCGTCGTTGCGAGCGAAGCGAAGCAATCCCACGGCCTGTCAAGCCCTCCAGGAGATTGCCGCGCTTCGCTCGCAATGACATTTTCGTACCAAATTCGAATGACGACTGACGACGGCAGGCAGTGCCACCCGTAGCGACCGGGCTTGCCCCTGTCGTGCCTGGATGACCACCAGGGTTTCGACACCCGCAAGGGGTGTCGTTACAGGTTTCGGGGTTTGACATTCCCGCGGATGAATTGCGCGATCTCCTTGATGGAGCTTCCCGGCCCGAAGATTCCGGCAATGCCGCACTCCTTGAGCTTGGCTATGTCCTCCTGGGGGATGATGCCTCCACCGACTACGAGGCAGTCCCCCAGTCCTTTTTCCCGGAGGAGTTCGACCACCCTGGGGAAGTGGTAGCTGTGCGCCCCGGAGAGGCAGCTCAAGGCGACTACGTCCACGTCCTCCTGGAGCGCAGCCTCGGCTATTCTCTCGGGAGACTGGCGCAGGCCGGTATAGATGACTTCAAGGCCCTCGTCCCGGAGCCCCAGGACGACCACTTTCGCCCCCCGGTCATGGCCATCGAGTCCCGGCTTGGCCATCAGGACTCTGATTCGTTTCTTATCGCTCAAAGTTGTCTCCTTGTCACGAAAATACCACCGGTGGCACCCCGATGCATCGGGGTGGGCGTTGGAATTCCGCCAATGTCTGCCCGCCGGCGGGCGAACACGCGGGTTCGCCCCTACGGTAGACGATGCTCGTTCATTACATCACGGGACCACCTGGCCACGGGCCTCTTAGCTCCCTTTGAAGACGGGCTTGCGTTTCTCGGCGAAAGCCCGGCGGGCTTCCCTGGTGTCTTCGCTGCGCCAGGAGGCGTCTACCGAAGCTTGAATTTCGGCCAGCGCTTCGGGGGAAGGCCGCTGATAGCTCAGTAGCCTGGCCATGACGCGCTTGGTGCCTGCCATGGCCAGGGGAGGATTCTGCGCCAGTTTTCCGGCGAAGGAGGCCGCGAAAGGGACCAGTTCATCTCTCGGAACCGTGAAATTGAGCAGCCCCATCTCTCTGGCTCTCCGGGCGTCGACAAATTCACCGGCCAAAAGAATCTCCTTGGCGTAGCCGATGCCCACGAGGTTGACCAGACGCTGAATGCCCTGATAATCGTGGACCAGACCTATCTTCACGGCGTTGAGGGCCAACCGGGCGTTGTCAGCGGCGATCCTGAAGTCGCAGGCCACCACCAGGTCACAGGCCGCCCCGGCGACATAACCAAAGATCATGGCAATCACCGGGCAGGGACAGCCCAGGATGCCCTCGCGGGCGCTCTGCATGGCCGGGCCGCGTTTTCCTTTTTCTCCGGCCCGCCCGTCGCTGTCGGTGAGGTCCATTCCCGATGAAAATGCCTCTTCGCCAGCGCCACGCAATATGACAGCCCTGATCTCCTTATTGTCGCTGAGGGACTTCAGCGCATCGCCGATGCCCACCAGCACTGCCACGTTAAGCGCATTTCTTTTGTCGGGCCGGTTGATGGTGATGGTACAGACTGGCCCGTCTTTTTCTACGACAAGTTCGTTTGCGGACACGTGGTCTCCTTCTAGGAAGTTGTCAGCTAAGAGCTATCGGCTATCGGCTGTCGGCAGTTACCTATCGACAAACAGATAACAGCTACCCTGACTGCTGATAGCTGTCAGCTGTCGGCTATATGATTCCATACTCCTGGTATTCGCCGAAGACGTCCCGCAGGACGCCGCAGATTTCACCTATCGTGGCGTAGGCTTTGACGCTCTCCAAAACAGCGGGAAAGAGGTTCACCTTTTCGTCCCCCGCCTGTTCTCGCAACTGCTTGAGAGTGACCATTACCCGGGCGTTGTCCCGTTCCTGCCTCAGCTTGCGGACCTTGTCCACCTGCTTTTCCTCGGCTTCTTCTCTCCTTTTGGGATCGTAGGGATGGGCCACCTGCCGGTGGACGTTAACTTCCAGCTCATCGGGACCCAGGAAGCTGTTTACGCCGACGACGATCTTTTCGCCGGTCTCAATCTGCTTCTGGGTGCGGTAGGCATCCTGGGCGATGGCGCGCTGCATGAATCCGGTCTCGATGGCGGCGACGGCGCCCCCCACCGAGTCTACTTTGGCGATGGTCTCGAATATTTCGGCTTCTATCCTGCCGGTCAAAGCCTCCATGTAGTAGGAGCCGGCAAAGGGGTCCTGGACATCGCAGAGCCTGGCTTCGTGGAAGAGGATGCGGGCGCCGTCTTCGGACAACTGCTGGGCCTCCAGGCTGACGCCCAGCCCCAGGGCCTCGTCGAAGCCGGGATTGACGGTGGGCACATCGCCCCCCAGGGCGATGGCCACTCCGCCCAGGGTGGCGCGGATGAGATTATTCAAGGGCCGCTGCCGGGTGGTAAGGGCCGGCTCCAGCCGTCCCGGGACCGAGCGCAGCATCCAGCTTCTGGGGCTCCTGGCGCCCAACCGCTCCCTGGCCAACTTAGCCCAAACCCTCCGGCAGGCCCGGATTTCGGCCACCGCTTTCAGGATTTCCATGCTGTGGCAGCCCCCTGTCTGGAAGGTGACGCTGGGCAGGAAGTCATCGATGTCAAGGCCGCCGTCCCGCGCTACCTGGACATAGGCGAGGGCATTCGAGAACTGGAAGCCGGCGGCCCTCACCGTGTCGCACCCTCCCTCGCGGAAATGCGCCGAGACGCCCATGAGGTTCATCTGGGGTAGATTCTTCCTGGCGTAGACGAAGATGTCTCGGGTCAGCCGCAGGGAGGGCTTGGGAGGAAAGATGTACGTCCCCCGGCCGGTGTATTCTTTGAGGATGTCATTCTGGGGGGTGCAGCGCAGCCTGTCTAAGGGGACGCCCTTTTGCTGGGCCACCGCGACGAACATGGAGATGAGAACGATGGCCGGGGCGTTTATGTTCATGGCGGTGGCGACCCTGTCCATGGCCAGGTCGCCGGTGAACGGCTCGAAGATGGTCTCGAAGTCCTTCAGGCTGCTCACGGCGACCCCGGTCTTGCCGACTTCGCCCCTGGCCATGGGGTGGTCGGGGTCGTAACCGATCTGGGTGGGCAGGTCAAAAGCGAGGTTGGGACCCACGCGCCAGCCGCGGCCGATCATCCGGCGGTAGTAGTCCCTGGTGTCCTCGGCCATGCCATAGCCGGAGTAACGTCCCGCCCGGGCCAGTCCGGCCACGGCGAAGGGGCCTCCGCCTTTGACGGGGCCGGTGCCGGGGACCAGGCTGGGGTAGGTGCCGGCGGTGAACGGGTACTCGCCGGGGAAACCCACCGTCTCCAGGAAGTCGAAATCCGGGATGTCCAGAGGGGTGTAGAACCTGTTGGGGCTTTTGTCCGTCTTGAATCGTTTCAGCGATTCCTTTACGGTCCCTTCCCATTCCGTCCTCCTCTTCTGGATTTCTTGTAGTTCGTCCTTACTGAACATTGACTCCTTTTCTGGCTTTGGCATCTCCCCCTTTGAAAAAGGGGGACTAAGGGGGATTTCCCGCAGGGCGTTGGTGGCACAGGCGTCTCGCCTGTGGTCCCCGGAAGACCACCATAAGCCCGTAGCGACACCCCTTGTGGGTGTCGAAAAATTGGTGGTCAACCAAGGACGGCAGGGGCAAGCCCTACCGCTACGGGCGTCCGATGACTGCCGACTGCCGGCTGCTGACTGCCGACTATCGACTATTTCCGGGCGTCATCCATGATTTTGCGGGTAATGTCCAGGAGCTTGGCCTGTTCTACGAAGCCTTCTTCACTGTCAGGGTAGAGTTTTTCCCCCGGCATGGGAAGGAAGAGGGGATGCATGCCTTCCGGGGGGACGTCCTTTCTCAGGCTGGGGAATCCGTAGCCCCTCATGAAGAGCGTCTGGGCCTCCCGGGTCAGCATCCAGTTCACGTAGATGGTGGAGGCGTTCGGGTGCGCCACGCGGTCCGGTATGCCCAGGGCGCCTCCGGATATGCCCGCGGCGGAGCCTTCTTTCACCACGGCCAGGCTGACGGGGGCGCCGATGTTGATGAATTCGGCCACGGCCTGCCGGGCGGCTGCCAGACCGATGGCGTACTTGCCTCTGGCCACCCATTCCGCGACAACCCGGTTATCGCTGCTGATGACGGCCTCCTGCTGCGTGATAATCTGCCGGAAGAACTGCGAAGTTTCCTCCACGTTCCAGAGGTCGAGGGCCAGGTGGGCGAAGAAGGAGTTGCCCCCGCCGGTGACGGAGATATCGTTGAGGGCGATCTTGCCTTTGTACTGCGGCTTCAGCAAGTCCTTGTAGTTCGTTATCTCGCCTTCCTTGATCATGGTGGTATTGAACAGAATGTGGCGCTGGATGACCATGATCATGGCTATGGCCGTCTTGTCCTTGTCGATGAACGGGATCCGGTCCTGGACCCAGACCTTCGGGTCGGTGACCTCGGGAAGCATCAGCACGTTTTCCATCGAGCCCAGGACGCCGGCCGGCTTCATGGTGGTGAGGAGGCTGTTAGCGCCGACGCCAAAGGCGTCGGCAAGATGGAGCCCGGCCCGGTTTTCGGCCTGGACCTTCGGCAGCAGCGCTGAACCGCGGCCGACCGTTGACTCGATATCGATCCCGTACCTGTCTTTGAAGGCCTTGGTGATCGGACCGGTCACTTCCGGGCCCCAGAGGGTATAAAGGCCGACTTTGCCTTCCCTTCGGGCAGCGGCGAGGGTGGTTTCCCACCTCTGCTCCCAGCCTGTCCCGGGGGCAGGCTTTTCGGAAGTGGCCTTGACCTGGGGGGCTGGAGATGGCGTTACTCCGGGTGTGCAGGCCATGATAAGGGCAGAGACTGCAAGCATGATCGCCATGACTGCTGGCAATGTTTTCAACTGGGACCCCCTTTGCAGAAGAATTCTCAAATTCTGATGCGGAAGCACTAACAAACGCTGCGCTTTGACTTGCCGGCGAGTCCGGCCTTCATGCAGGATGTCGTGTGTGACACCGTTGGTCGCCGGAGGCCCATCCGTGAGTCGTCGCCCCGGGGCTTCTGATGTCAGTCCATGCCGGGGCTGGTTTGTGCCCTGGCTGCTTCCGCTGGCGTCACAAAGCTTTGGCCAATTTTGCCACAATTGGACTGGCTAAAGCAAGTCGGTCTCCGGTCAAACGGGCGAAGTTTACGGCAGCAAAGGAATCGTGATATCATAAAGGACTTTTCCGAACGAAATGATCCCTCGAATATCAGCGTCCACGAAACCATCACAAAGGAGCAACAATGGATTCCTATGCGGACGAGATAGGCAAAGAAAAAGAGAGGTGGACCGAAGAGTGTCTGGGCAAGCGGAGAGATGACAGAATCAAAATTGATTGTGGCATTGAGGTCAAGGCGCTCTATAGCCCGGATGACCTGAAAGACATGGACTATCTGAGAGACCTGGGCTTTCCGGGTGAGTACCCCTTTATCAGGGGCATTCATCCGACGATGTACAGGGGAAGGACCTGGTCAATAAGACAATATGCAGGCTTCGGGATGGCGGAAGAGACGAACGCCAGGTTCAAGTATATCCTGAAAGAAGCAGGGCAGAATACCCTGAGCGTGGCCTCCGATTTGCCCACACAGCTTGGTTTCGATTCAGATGACCCGGACCCGAGGGTGGCCGATGAAGTCGGGAGGGTCGGCGTGATAACCGACACCCTGGATGACTTTGAAAGGATTTTTGATGGCATCCCCCTGGACAAGGTGACGACCGCCTTCACTATCAACGCCACGGCGTCCGTTTTGCTGGCTATGTATATCGTGGCTGCTGAAAAGCAGGGGGTCCCGGCCAGGAAAGTCGGCGGTACCATCCAGAATGACATCCTGAAGGAGTATGTTGCCCGGGGCGCCTATATTTTCCCGCCGGGGCCATCGATGCGGCTGACCAGCGACACCATCGAATTCTGTGCCAGGGAAGTCCCCAAGTTTAATCCCATCACTTTCTGCGGCGGGCACCTGATAGACGCGGGCAGCACATCATTACAGGAAGCCGCTTATACCCTGTCCAACGGCATCGCCTACATTGAGGATGTACTTGCCAGAGGAACGGACATCGATGCCTTCGCTCCCCGGCTAAGCTTTACATGGGGCGGCACCCGGGACTTCTTCGAGATGGTGGCGAAAATCCGGGCGAGCCGGAGATTGTGGGCCAGGATCATCAGGGAACGATTCGGGGCGAAGGACCCGCATTCCTGGATGATGAGGTGCTTTGGCGGTGGAGGAATGCCCTTCCTGACAAAGGAGCAACCGGAAAACAACATAATCCGTCAAACGCTGATGTCCCTGGCTGCCGTGCTGGCGGGAGTCCAGGCATCCACCGCAGCTTGTTTTGACGAAGCGTACGCGATCCCCACGGAATACAGCCAGCGTATCGCCCTGAGGACGCACCAGATCATCGCCTACGAGAGCGGGGTAGCCAGGACCGTCGACCCCCTGGGAGGGTCTTACTATCTGGAATGGCTGACTAATGAGATGGAGAAGCAGATAAGCAGTATGATGAAGAAGATAGAAGCGCAGGGAGGCATGGTCGCCGCCATAGAGCGAGGGCAGGTGCAGAAAGAGATTCTCGACTCGGCATACGAGCAGCATAAGCAGAACCAGTCCGGCGAGCGGACGGTGGTCGGCGTTAACAAGTTCAGGATTGAAGAGGGTGAAAAAGAAATGGCGTTGCATACGATGGACCCCCTGACCTACTCCCGGCAGATCGAAAGGCTGCGAAAGGTGAAGAGCGAGAGGGATAACGAGGCCGTGGGGCGGGCGCTGAAAAGCCTGCGCAAGGCGGCGGAGGGAAAAGACAACCTGATGCCTCACATAATCGATGCCGTAAGGACCTATGCTACCATTGGCGAGATGGTCGGGGTCCTCAAAGACGTATTTGGAACTTACGTCGCGCCGAGCGGGGTGTAGGACGCAGGAATGATGAAGTCCGAATGACGAATGACCAATCAAGAGAGTGGGTAGCACATGGCTTTAGCCTTGTGGGGAGGGGAGGCGAACTCATCTTTCACGGGCAGGATGCCCGTACTACGCTGGATTACAATGGGAGATTAACAATGAGTAATAGAGAGCGGTCTATAAGAGTGCTGGTTGCCAAGCCGGGGTTGGACGGTCACGACCGGGGCGCCAAGATCGTGGTGAGAGTATTGCGGGATGCGGGGATGGAGGTCATATACACCGGTCTGCGCCAGACCATCGACCAGATCGTGGCCGCCGCCCGGGATGAGGATGTAGACGTAGTCGGCCTCAGCATCCTCTCGGGCAGCCACCTGGAAATAACCGAGAGGCTGATGAAGAAGCTCAAAGAGGAAAGGCTGGACGACAAGATGGTGGTGGTGGGCGGGACAATACCAACCAGAAAGGACTCCGAAAAACTCAAGAGCATGGGCGTGGCGGCAGTGTTTCCGCCGGAGACCAACACCGACACCATTGTGGAGTTTCTCAGAAGCAGTTACAAGCGTCGGGACAACTAGACCCAGTCCCTCAGAAATGAAGTCTTGAGCGAACTGAGAAAATTGAAAAATCAAAAGTCAAAAATCAAAATGACAGATCAAAATCCAAAAACGGTCGGTCAGCATCCATCGATTCCCTGCACGGGCCCGGTTGGCTGATAGCGATAGCCGATAGCTGCCAGTCCTTGCTTGCAGAATTCCGCGAAAAGATTCTTCGCTTCGCTCAGAGTTTGTGAATTTATTGAAAACCCAGATATGAGCGAGACAACTCGCTAGATAGGGACTAACCAATTTCTTCACAAGCTCTCAGAATGACAGATCCCGCTGGCTGTCACCCTGAGCGCAGTCGAAGGGTCTTTTCTCGTTGTTACGCTTTCTTTTGCAAATTAAGCACTAGCCTTTTTGCATTTTGGTTTGTCATTTTGCATCTTGATATTCGATTTCTTAGTTCCGGCTTAGGCGGGTGTCATGAAACCTCTATTATCGGGTATTAGAATCCTGGGGGTGACCCAGGGGCTGGCGGCGCCCTATGGCTTAATGTTGCTGGCGGACCTGGGCGCCGAGGTAATTAACATCGAGTCTCCGCTTGGCGACATGTCGAGGAGGCTTCCTCTGCCACAGCACAAAGGGCAATGCAGCCAGTTCCTGGCGGTCAACAGGAACAAGAAGAGCATGGTCCTGGACCTGATGACTCCGGCGGGCAAAAAAGCCTTTTATGATCTGGTAAAGATATCCGACGTGGTCTGGGATAACTTCCGTCCCGGGGCGAGAAAGAGACTCGGCATAGACTATGAATCACTGAAGAAGGTGAACCCCAGAATCATCACCGGTTCGATTACCGGCTACGGCTCCTCCGGTCCCTACAAGGACCACCCTGCTTTTGACGCAATTGTTTCGGGATATTCGGGCATGTTGAGCACCACCGGCGAGCCGGGCGGGCCTCCCATAAAGCCGGGCCCGCCCGTTGGCGATTTTGTAACCGGAGCTTATTGTGCGCTGGGGACTGCGGTGGCCCTGGCCAAGCGGGCCGGCACCGGCGAGGGGCAGGAAATAGAGGTATCGATGCTCGATACCTGCATCTCATTGATGGCCATCGAGCTCTCTTACTATTGCTGCTCCGGAATCGTTCCCCAGGCTACCGGTTCAAGCCACCGTCACACCTATCCCTCAGGGGCTTTCAAGACCCAGGACGGGTATGTTTACGTTACATCTGCCTGGCCCAGGATCGCCAGGGTGATCAACGCCGAGTGGATGATCGATGACCCGAGATTTGCTACCCCGGCCGACCGGGTGAAGAACAAGGAGGAGCTGCAACGAATAGTGGCGGAACGTTTTACCCAGGCCACCACCGAGCAGTGGCTGGAAATCTTCAAGGTCGAGGACATTCCCGGCGGACCGGTGAACACCATAGATAAGGTGGTGGTAGATCCCCAGGTGACCCACAACAATATGATCGTGGGCGTGGACGACGGCTCCGGCGGCGAGATAAGAGTGGTCGGAAATCCCATCAAAATGAAGGGGGTTGAAGAGAAGTTCATGCGTCCTCCCGGGCTGGGCGAGCATACCCGCCAGGTGCTCAGGGAATTCCTCGGCTACAGTGAGGAGATGATCAAGCAGGTAGAAAAAGAACAACACGATAACGCCGGGGAACTGGAGAACCACCTGCATCACAAGGTCGCCTGACCAAACCGGGAATTCCCGTCAAGGGCCTTGAAACCGGCGCTGTTCGGGAACTTGGGACGTAGGAAACTAATTTAGTACAAACGCAACAGGTAAAGATGCATGCCGGAACCGTAGCGGCCCCGATACATCATCGGGGCCTCGATTGAGGTTTGATGAATCAAACCGCTTCGGCGTGGGAGCGCGGCACATGACGCTACAATCATTCGCGTGTTTGCGTTAACTCCAAGGAGGCAAGGATGCTTTACAGTTCAGAGAAGCGGGATATCACCATGGCTTTGGCCGGCGACGTCATGGTCACGAGGCGTCTTTCGGTCTTTTCGGAAGAACGGTTTGTCCAGTTCCGGGAACTGCTCCGCAGCGCAGACGTGGCTTTCGCCAATTTCGAGAGCACCGCGCGCCATTACCACGAAGGTAGTCCCAGCCTGACGGCCGGGACTTTTATGACCACCGAGCCGAAGCTGCTCGAGGACATCAGGTGGATGGGGTTTAACCTGCTGTCCTGCGCTAACAACCACGCCTTCGACTATGGGGAGCAGGGAATCCTGGACACCATCCGCCATCTGGAGGCGTCAGGCTTCGTGCATGCCGGGACCGGGCGAAACCTGCGCGAGGCTCGCAGCCCGGCGTATCTTGATACGCCGGGGGGAAGGGTAGCCCTGATTGCGGCCACTTCTTTCTTTCGGGAGTGGAACCAGGCGGGGGAGCAGAGACCAGACTCCGCGGGAAGGCCGGGGGTGAATCCTCTGGGCTTTCGGAAATCCTACTCCGTGGACAGTCAGGCCATGGCAGACCTGCGCCGCATCGGTGTGGGGTTGGGGTTAGAATTGGACCGGGAGCGGCTGCGCAGCTTCGGGTTTGCCTCACGCGCCGAGGTGGGCGTCGACACTGAGCAGGAGTACCAGTTCCTGGGGCAGAAGTTCGTGGTGGGAGATGGATTTGGGGTGCAGACCAAAGCTAACGAAAAGGATGCGGCGGGCAATCTCGCCCAGTTGCGCGAGGCGAGGCGGCAGGCAGATTGGGTGATTGTCAGTCTCCACTATCATGAGATGGGGGGGGCTTCCCTGCTGACGGCGGGAAAACGAACGGCGCTGGACGAATGCGCTGCCTTCTTCGCCGATTTTTCCCATCGCTGCATCGACGAAGGCGCTGACGTTGTGGTGGGGCATGGCCCGCATATTTCGCTGGGAGTGGAAATTTACAAGGGGAAACCCATCTTTCATGGTCTGGGCAATTTCATTTTGGAGAATGAGACCGTCCGTTTCATCCCCGATCATTCTTACTCCCGCTTCGGTCTTGGCTCAGAGGCCACGCCAGCCGATTTCCTGGACGCTCGCAGCGACAAGGACACCAGGGCCCATCCTGCGGACCCGCTCTACTGGCAGGCGATCCTTGCCACCTGCAAGATCGCCTCGGGGAAACTGAAGCAGGTAGCTCTTTACCCGGTGGACCTGGGCTTCCGGCGGCCGCGACCGCAAAGGGGCCGGCCCCTGCTGGCCGAGGGGCAGACCGCAGAGGAAATCATCGCTCGGATGGCGCGCCTGTCCCGGAAGCTGGGGACGGACATCGTGTACCGGGCCCCTGCGGGCGTCATCGAACTGGATTAGTTCTCCCGTCAAAGGAATGTGCGAAGTTAATCGTACCCAACGGACCTCGAAGAAACCGGCATCAGCCGGTTCTGCGTATTTTTCCGCCCGGGTATAGCCCGGAACGTGAACTGGGGGTTTCCAGAGGAGGTCGGCGCCGGGGTCTTGAGGACAGCGCCACCGTAACTGAAACAGAGGGAGTTGGGTTATTTACAGAAGCAGGAGGCAGTCCCATGAGGAACACGGTATTCGGTTTAGCTGTCGGTCTGGCTCTGGCGATGCTCCTGGCGTGCGCGCCGGAGGGGCCGGTTGATGTCACTGTGACTCGCCCGGCGGCCACTGTTACGGTCGTCCCCAAAGCCCAGGCAACGCCCATTGCCGTAGCGCCTGCACCCACCAAACCGGTGGCCGCGCCGCAGCCGGCCGGGAAAACCACCGTTGCCCGGCCGTACTATGAGGGCAAAGGCCTGGAGATTATCATCGCCTCCGGGCCGGGAGGGGGCACCGATGCCACGGCGCGGGCCGTGGCCATGTTCCTGCCGAAGTATATACCGGGGAACCCCAGGGTCATCGTGCGCAATCACCCCGGGGCCGCCGGGGTGCTGGCGGCCAACAGTTTCGCGGCCAGGGCAAAGCCCGACGGCTTGACCCTGCTGCACGGACCCCAGGGACTGATCAATACTCAACTGCGGAGCCGGGATATTGTTCAGTTCGACCTGCTCAAGATGCGGGGCATCTGGTCCGTCGCCGAAGGAGGGACCATCATCGGTATTCGCCCGGAGGCGCTTAGGAGGTTGGAAGACCCCCGGTCCCAACCGGCGGTGATGGGCGTCCAGGAAGCAACAGGGTCCGGGAACGTCGTTCTTCTCTATGGCCGGGAGTTTCTGGGATGGAACGTGCGCTGGCTGGTCGGCTTTGGTGGGTCCGGGGAAATCATCCTGGCCCTGCGGCGGGGCGAAGTGGACATGATCAGCCAGGGCGGGGTTATCAATCCTCTGCTTGAGGAGGGGGTGGTGGTCCCCCTGGCCCAGTCGGGGAACTACAAGGACGGCAAGATCGTGAGGCGTCCGGACTTCGCGCAGGTTCCGACCATCGTGGAGAAGCTGGGGGATAAGGTCCCGACGGGTACTCCCTGGCAGGCCCTCGTAGCCAATTCGGCCAGTTTCAGCATCGACAAATGGACCGTGGCCCCGCCGGGTACGCCTGATGAGATTGTGAATATCCTCTCCGATGCCTATGCTAGGATGAGCAGCGATCCGGCATTCCAGGGCCTGCTCCGGAAGACCTATTCCGAGAGATTTACCATATCCACAGGGAAAGAAGTGGATGCCCTCATGGAAAGCATGCTGGGGGTCAGCCCCGAGGTTGCCGGCTACACCGAGACGCTATTGAGGAAGTTCGGCGTCATCAAATAGTGTGCTAATCATGCATGGACGGTTGGGCGTCCCGATAGAATCGGGATGGCTTTAGCCTTGCCGGGGCGGTCGTCGTCCCCACCCGCAGAACTGAAGCTGTGCACTACGCCCCCCGGGCACCCACGCATAATCCGGGCTAATACGAGCTATACTCGTAGTACTTATAGGGGAACACCCTTCTGGCGACTGGCTGGAAGAAATGCGACCTGGCGCCAAAATGCACTCTCAACTGCTGTGATTCTATCTTGCCGGTGTTGAAATGCTGATGGACGGTCTGCGGCCCCTGGACGTGGAGCAATGTCCCCTTCTTCCAGGGAATCTTCTCGCCATCGACGATGGAGTACCCTTCCCCCTGCAAGACGTACAGGACGGCCTCCATATGGGCGTGCTTGCCGCTATGCTTTCCCGGTTCATCGCAGAGAATCCCCGTTATTTGCACTTCCCTGGCCCTGAAATCGTTCTCGGGCGCGCCCATGAAGAACATGTTCCGGGAGCGGTGTCCGGGAGCGCCCGGGGTCCTCGCCTCTTTGGGAAGAGTCTTCGAGTATTCGTCATCATGTTTGGCCCGGAAGGCGCCCTTTTCCCTGGCGGTGACCACGGGCGCGTCCTTCAGGCGGATTGCGATCCGTCCGTATTCGGGGTGAATGGGCGATTCGGCCGCGGCCAGTCCCTCGATGTCCGATTTGCAGATGTCCCCGGCGTCTTCGTATTGCATGATCTTAGCCAGCCCGCAAAACCGCTCCAGGGGCAAAGCCATGGCGGAGAAGTACCTGACCGTATCCGCGCCTGAGTTGAAGTGCTGGTGAGAGGACCCGTACGGCATGAAAAGGCAACTGCCGGTTTCCCAGTCGTATTTCAAGCCGTCGACGATGCTGAAACCCTGCCCCTGGACGATATAGATGGCCTCTTCGCCGTGGGAGTGCTTGCCCGTGCGCCATCCGGCGGGTATCTCGGCCAAGGTAGTCACGCCGGAGGTGACGAAGCCGTTTTCCCTGGCCCCGAGAAGGGCGGCCCGCCAATCTTGCCTGGTCCTCACCCATTGCAGGTCCTCTTCGTTCAGGCAGGTCCTGGCCTTGCTTCGTTCTTCCAGTTCGTCGTCCCAGTACCTCAACCAGTTATCGTAGAAATTGGCCATGATGTTGGTATCCCTTTCAAGACGGAAGCGGGCGTGAATATTCCTTTGACGGCGCCAGCGCCACAGGCGTCTCGCCTGTGAGAGCTGGATATCCTCCGGCGCCGGACAAGCCCGGCTTCGGTCGGCTGTTTGGACTGGGGGCACACGGCAGCGCCCCGCTGCGCCTTCGCCCGCCGGGGGGCAGACACACGGGGTTGCCCCTACGGTGGCGGGCCATCGCGGCATGGGGGGCTATTTCAATGAGCCTGCAAATATTTGCGCTGCTACCTTTAGATATTCCCCTTTTCTGATGGAATACTGTTCATTATTGCTGTCGAGATAATTAACCCCTGGCTGCCGCACCTGTTTCGGATCCAGAAAGTCGGTTGGAACGTCCACCCTGGCGGCTTGGCCACCGTAGGCCCTGGCCATGAATGTTATTCCTTCCCTGGTCAATATCCAATTGGCGAATAGCTTTGCAGCATTGGGGTGCGCCGGGTTCTTCATTACAGTGAGAGCAGCGCTTGCGGTTTCAACGAAAGTGCCCTCCGCCGCTGAGATCACCTGTATCGGAGCTCCAGCCCTTCTGAATTCCTCCACTATCTTTGATCCCAGTCCCACTGATACGGGATACTTACCCCGGGCTATCCATTCACCCATCAGACGATCGTCCCGGCTGATGACCGGCTCCTGCTTGGCAAACTCACGCAGATAGTTCAGGTCCATGATACCCTCGGCCATGGCGCTGAACCAACTGGCGCCGCCTCCTGATTGACTCGGGTCAACCAGTACTATCTTCCCCTTCCATTTGGGGTTAAGGAGGTCGCGGTATGACTTGATTTCGTCCGGTTTGACTAGTTCGGTGTTTATCAAAATGGTTGCTGCGGGCATGGCAAGCAGCGCCAGCTGGTGGTGGTCCTTGTCAACCCAGGGGAGGTCGCCATTGTACCAGGCCTTGGTGTCCAGAGCTTCAGGTAAGATTATCATTTTGTCCAGCGGCTCTGTAAGCCCATTCGGCTTCAGTTGGTTGATAAAGCTGTTGGTGGATAACACAAAAACATCTTCCAGATATAGCCCGGCTCTGCGCTCAGCGACCAGCTTGGGAATGATCTCTGAGGCCCCTCCCCCGATGAGTTCCACAGCAATGCCGAATTTCTCGCGCAACAATTTGTCCATCCCCACCTCGCGCAACGCAGAACCACCACTGCCAATAAACACAAGCTTGCCCTCTTTTTTCGCTTCCGCTGTTGTATTATCCCACTGCTGCTCCCAGGCAGGTTTGGAAGCACCGGTGGATATTCCTGCGGCTGGGCCTTTCTCCTCCTCTACGGGAGATGGCGCAACTGCTTGCCTGCAACTACCGGACAGCAGACCTGCCAACAGAATAATGATTGATACCAACAATAGTCGATTCATCGTCGCTCCTTTTCTGTGCGGGTTCTCCAGAATCTCTGGTGGCGTATCTGAAGACTGATATTCCCCTTGAATAGGCATATGGGTTTCCCGATCGCCCCGATTTGGGCCCAAACTGTGTCGGCCCGTTTTGAGCCGTTAATCATCTCTTCACTTTCGATCTATGGAACTCCTTTGTAAATGTTATATTGTTTTCAGCCGACCTTCAAAGTTATCCTTCCACCTGGCAAGCACCTCTTTTCTCAGCTCTTCGCTGGCGATGTTGACCGGCGCGAAGTCCTGACGCCATTCGTAGGGCTTCACCGCATAGATGATAGCCCGGGGGTTGGTACTATCGAGACCCGCTGTTTCCGGGGTACGGTGAAACATGGGGTCGGAGTGGCTGCCGCGGGGTTTCTTGATGATATCCGTGTCGGTGGGCAATGACCTGGTGCAGACCGCCCACATAACATCCTCGAGGTCATAGGGGTCAATGTCGTCATCGACCACGACGGTGTATCTCCCGCTGAAGGCCCCGGAGGTACAACTGGCGGCGGCCAGCCCGGCGTGGGTGGCGTGGCCGCCGTATTGCTGCTTTATCGAGATCACCTGCAGGTAGTAGGCGCCGCCCACTTTCGGCCTCCAGACCCCCTTGATCCCGGGCACGTTGCCGGACAGGTCGTTATAGAGCAGGGCGGAATAGATGACACTCTTCCAGAGATCAGCGTCGCCATATGGCGGCTTGGCAGGGGGGGCGCCGGACAGTATGGGATCGTTCCGGTAGTACAGGTTGACGGCCTTTAGAAACGGCTGTGGGGTTACGTCGCCGGCGTAGTAGCCTTGCCACTCACCGAACCGGCCTTCCTTCTTTCTGGCCACGGGATCGACGAATCCCTCGATGGCTATGTCCGCATTGGCCGGTATGGGCAGCCCGGTGGTCCTCCCTTGGATTACCGGGACGGGCGAGCCCCGGATGGCGCCGACGTAGTTCAACTCAGAGATGTCTACGGAAATGGGACTGGCGGAGTTGGCGTAAAGCAGTGGGTCCTGTCCCACCACCAGCACGGCCGGGCAGGGCTGGCCCCGGTCGAAATACTTCTGCCGGTGCAGCCGGCCGTGATGCCCGTGAGTTACCATCATGCCCACTGTAGTGGCGTCATGAAGCTGCGCCCGGTAAGTGCCGCAGTTTATCTGGCCGGTGTCCGGGTCCCTGGTTATCCAGGAGTCGGCGGTCCCGATGTACGGGCCGCCGTCCAGTTCGTGCCACAGTGGCACGGGGAAGGCATTCAAGTCAATGGCGTCACCCTCGACCACGTTCTCCAGTATGGGGGCGGCGTCGACAACCGCAGGAGGGAAATTCGCCGCGTCCCTCTTCCACTCGGTGATCCGCTTTCTCAAGTCCTCGACGATATCCTTGATGGTGTACTCTACCGGCAGGCCGAAGGTCAGGTCGAGGGTCCTCGGGTTGGACAACATGTTGGTTATCACCCTGTAGTTGGGGCGATAACCTTTGATCTTCTGGTGGAGAACGGCCGGGCCCTGGTTCTTGGCGCTCAACTGGCAGACCGCCCCTATCTCGTACTTGACGTCGGCCCCCTCGACAATTGCCAGCTCGCCTATCGCCTTCGCCTGGTCGATCCATTCCCGCAGGTCTTTATAGTTAACCATATCCAGTTACCTCCTTGTTGCGAAAATGTCACCCTGAGCCGGACCTCGAGCAAAGCGAAGGCGCAGGCGAAGGGCCTTTCGTCGCCCTCCCGGAGAAGGAACTTGTTCTGAGCGGAGCGAAGGATTCTTCGACTCCGACTCGCTTGCGCTCGTCTTCGCTCAGAATGACAGTGTCATCCTTCATCCAAACCTGCGGCCCCGCCTTCGCAGGCCAAAGACCTGTCCCGACCAGTCGGGACTCTCGCGAAGGGGAGCGGCTACAACCCCGGCGGGCTAGGCCCCGCTCGGCGCGCCCAGGGCCGCTACTTCAACGAAGCCGCAAATACCTCCGCTGCCAACTTCCAGTACCCCGGTTTCTTCAGGGCATGTTCCTCATTATTGTCGTCGAAATATTTTACCCCCGGCTGCCGCACCTGCAACGGGTCGATGAAATCGGTGGGAACATCCACCCGGGCGTGCTGGCCGCCCCAGGCCCTGGAGACGAATGTTCCCCCTTCTTTGGTCAATATCCAGTTGGTGAACACCTTTCTCGCGTTGGGGTGGGGTGCATTGTTCATGAGGACAAGCCCGGCGCTGTCGGTGGCAACATAAGTCCCCTCTGCCATGGGTATCCCCTTTATAGGGGCGCCAAGTCTCTGGAATTCCGCAACCAGGTCTGTCTTCAGGGCCACGATCACGGAAACCCTGCCCTTGGCTATCCATTCGGCCATCAGGCGGTCGTTTCTGCTGATTTGCAGGTCCTGCCTGGCAAACTCGCGCAGATAGTCCAGATCCATTATGCCCCCGGCCATCGCACTGAACCAGGTACCGCCCTGCCCGGACTGAGACGGGTCGACCAGCGCTATTTTCCCCTTCCATTTGGGACTAAGCAGGTCGCGGTACGACTTGATTTCATCCGGCTTTACCAGGTCTGTGTTAATCGTCACGGCCCCTATGGGCATGGCCAGCATTGCCACCTGGTGATGTTCCTTGTCAACCCAGGGGAGCTCACCTTTGTACCAGGCTGTCGGGTCCATGACCTCGGGCAAAAACAATACCGAGTCCAGGGAGTCAGTGAGACCGGCAGGCTTCATGGAGTTGAGCAAGGTGCCGAGCGATACTATGAAAGCGTCTCCCAAATAGAGTCCGGCCCGGCGCTCAGCCTGGATCTTGGGGAGAAGCTCAGAGGCTGACCCGGCAATGTTCTCCACGTCTATGCCGAATCTATCTTTGAAATGCTTGAACATGCCGATATCACGCAGCCCGCCGGTCCCGCTGCCATAGACAAGCAGTTTGCCCTCTTTCCTGGCGTCCGCCTGGACGCGCTCCCACTCCACCTCCCAGGCGGCCCTGGAAACAGCGGCGGGGGCCTTTGCCGTGGGTGGGGCGCTCACTTCAGCAGCCGGAGAAGGAACGGCCGGCCCACAACTGCTGAACAACGGGCCAACTAAGACCACAATGACTGCTAGCAGCAACAGTCTACTCATTCTCTCGCTCCTTTCTGAAAACATGACGGACGGTTCACGAACCCGGGCGGTTCACGAACCGCCCCTACAGGGTTCAAACAACTCTGAAAACATGATGCACGGGCGGTTGACGAACCCGGGCGGTTGACGAACCGCCCCTACCGGGGTTCAAACAAATGTCCCCATTTCTCCTTTGCTTTTTGCAAGTTCTCGGGGCTGATGGTTATCCTGGGGGCGACATCCTTCCAGGTATAATTCTTGCAGGCGTAGATAACTGCCATTCCCTGGGTCAGGTCGCCGATGGCCTTTTTGTCCGGAGGCAGGGACGGCTTCAAACGCGAGGTGCGCCCTCCGGGTATTACCTCTATTCCCGTTTCCGGGTCGCACCTCTGACCGATGGCCCACAGGACTTCAGAAATGTCCGACGGGTCTATGTCGTCGTCTACAATTATTATCCATGATATCTGATGTGAAGACACGATGCCGCAGGCGACGGACAGGGCTACCTGGGTGACGTGCCCCGCATAGAGCTGCTTCACCGACACGATGACTATGGGCATGCCGCCGGCGTCGTCCACGTTCCAGACTCCTTTGATCCCCGGAAGCTTGGCGTCAAGCTCGTCCCAGATGGCCGCGGCCCGGTGGGTATCCCTGGCCAGGGTGTAGTGTGACACGAATTTCGATGGCGGGGCCCCCATCAGGATGGGGTTGTTGCGGTGGAGGATGGACTTGACCCGCATCACCGGCACCGGCGCCTTGCCCCCGGCGTAACACCCGGTCCATTCTCCGAAGGGACCTTCCTGTCTGGACTCTACCTCGGGTGGCGGCATTTCCCCTTCCAGGACGATTTCAGCCGTGGCCGGAATCGGCAGGTCCGTGGTGACGCCTTTCGTCACCTGGATGGGACTGCCCTTCAGAAAGCCGGCGTAGTCGTATTCCGAAACGCCCCAGGGCAAAGGCGTGTACGATGCCGCCCAGAGGAAGGGCTCTTCCCCAATGGCGATCGCAATGGGACAGCTCAAGCCTTTGGCCCAGTACTTCCGCCGCATGATGCCGAGGTGCTTGCTGTTGTTGGCATGGACCGTAACAGTATTCTTGTCCTGGACCTGGGTGCGGTAGGCCCCGAAGTTGACCCACCCTTCTTCCAGGTCCCGTGATAGCACCATGTGGCCGGTGCCGATATATCTGCCGCCATCGAGTTCATGCCACCTGGGCGTGGGGAACTCAAAAAGATCGACGTCGCTGCCGGTGTGGACGTTTTCCTTTACCGGCCCGGTCTCGACTTCTACCGGCGGCAGGTATTTGGAGTTCCTGTCCTTTGCCCGCCAGGCTTTGACCAGTTCCATCCCTTTGACTTCTCTCTCCAGGCCCAGGGCCAGGGCTATTCGCTTCGGGGTATTGAACAGGTTAGTAGCGACCCGGTAGCCGGCGGGGTAGCCTTTGATGTTGTCGAACAGCAGAAGCGGCGACCTGCCGGTATCTCCCTGCCAGGCGGTAATGGTCCCGATTTCCAGGTCCCAATCTGCTCCCTCTACCACCTTGCATTCCCCCATCTCCGTTACCTTCTCGATATACTGGCGCAAATCGCGATATGCCAGTGCCATTGACTGTTCTCCTTGTCTAGACGCAGGACTATACTTTCATTCTGTTCCTGGCCAGCTTCTCACTGACCTGGTAGTGTTCGCCCTTGAGGGCGAGCCTTGCTTCTTCCCGCATCTCATCCGGCCAGAAACCCAGTTCATAGCCGAACCAGGGCACCCGGGGCGTAAACCGGGGCAGCCCCACCTCCTCCCAGATTTGTTTTGCTTTTTCCATGAACTCCTTGCCCGGCAAGCAGGTCGGCGGATAGGCCCACTTCATGGTGGCATCGATCAGAAGGGCGGAGCCAGGGAGTCGCTCTGTGGTGCCCTCCGGTTTGGGCGGGGCTACCGAGGGGTCGGTGGCATGCATCTTGCCTGGCAACACCTTCACGTCATGTTCGGGCTGCATCCGGTAGCACAAAGCCCAGATAACCGAATCTATGTCCCGGATGTCGATGTCCTTGTCCACCACTATTACCATCTTGCAGTCATTGGGCAGCAGGGCGTGGGCGGCGCTCAGCGCTTGCCAGGACTGGGCTGAATGTGCCTTGTCCATCTTGATAAGGCAAAGCTGGGCCGCCCCGCTGTTCTCGTGCATATACACGTCCAGCACGGTGGGGATATTGGCATCGTGCTTCAAGAACTTGTAGATGGCCGCGCTGGTGGCTATCGTCCTCAGCTTGCTACTCTCACTGGGAGGAAACTGGCTGATGAAGGCATTGTAAATGGGGTTTTTCCGGTGGGTAATACAGGAAATATTGAAGTACAGGTCCGGTCCCCACCCAATGGTATAACCGGTGTGTTCCCCGAAGGGTCCTTCTCGCTCCAGATAGTCGGTCGGTATTTCGCCCTCAATCACGATCTCCGCGTTGGCGGGGACTTCGAGGTCGACGGTCTTGCACTTAACCAACTTGACGGGTTCCCCAGCTATCGCCCCCGCCACGGAGAGCTCATCAATGCCGTACGGGACCTTGGCAACGGAAACAAGCCCCACGTTCGGGGTCGCTCCGAGGACGACGGCTGCCTGAAGGTTGCGACTGCCTCTGGTTTTGGCCTTGCGCCAGTGCAGGCGGAGATGTTTGGGATGGTAGCACTGTAGGCCCAGTCTGGTCGGGCTCTTGACCATGGCCCGGTAAACACCGAGGTTCCGTATTCCCGTTTCCGGGTCCTTGCTGGCCCAGCCGGCCGCGGTCATATAGGGAGCGTTGTCGAACCCGGGTGTGCAAATGGGGACGGGGAACTCCTCCAGACCTCCGTGTTCCAACAGCGTGTCGCCCACATGTATTTCTTCCTGCGCCGGGCCGGCCCCGATGATTTCCGGCTCGATCCTGTGAATCTGGGCCCGGTCCAGCTTCGCCGCGATCTCTCCCGGCTGGCACGCCATGGCCAGGGCATAGATCGCGGTAGAGGCGGCGTGGGCTCCGACCAGGACCGGGACGGAATATTTTTTGCCCTTGACGTCAATCACGTTTTCGAACAGGAAGGCCTTCCTGTCTTCTTCCCGGAGACCTCCCCGGAACTGCCACCTCACCAGCGGCATGAGCTCGGTATCCTTGTTTATGGCCCTCTTTATCCGCGCCAGGCGGTTGTTGGCTTCCAGAATCCCGATGTATTCCCTGAGGTCCTTGTAATATGCCATGTGACGAGCTCCTTCTGACAAGCATCGAGGAGTAACCCCTCCCGCTTTTTACCAGGACACCAGAAAAGACCGGGTGTGGATGCCTCGTGGGCTCCCCTCGGCGGGGACTAACCGCGGGCCTGGCAATGGCAACGGAAAAGCTAAAAAGGACCTGCCGGAGGATGTCCAATAGCCACGGAATGGCCCGTTCGAGGGGGTTCCTGTCTGGTCACGCCGGGGAAGACTCATATCTGGGGGTGATACCGGCCGGCGATTGCGTTGTTTAGAGGACCCGGTATCTTCTGAGGGCAACTTGTCTTCTCGTGTGCGTTTCTTCAGTTTCGGAATTGATTTTACACTTGGGTTGAGGCCAAAGTCAATGCCTATGCGGGACGGGAGTCGGAGGCCTATCCGGGCGGGACTGGTCTGCGGATGCCTTGACAACGAAAGGAGGAAAGGTTTAGCATGTAGGTGACCAGGCGGAGCAACCGCGTGGAGGGCGCCCTGCCGACCGGGGTGAAAACCAACACCAAACATTGCCATGGAGGTGATTGTATGACTTGAACACAGTCTGGCGGGAAGGGGATGATGCATTCAGGGGGATGTTGGTCTTGTGTCTCCCCGACGAATGGGGAGAACTGACCTGGTGCATAAGGTAAAGGAGCTAAGCCAAGTGAGCAGACTGACATGGGTCTCTATTATTCTCTTGCTGGCAGGTTTGCTATTGGTGGGATGCAAACAAACGGATTCGCTTTCTTCTGCCAGTGAAGTCAAAACACCCGCTGCAAAAGCAAGTGTTGGCGTCTCCATGCCAGCGTGGGAGGAAGAGTGGGACCGCACCGTGGCAGGAGCCAAAAAGGAGGGGAAACTCGTCATCCTGGGCAGCGCCACCGCCGCGCTGCGTGACGTGGGGATGGACAAGTTCTTCGACCAGAAATTCGGACTGTCTTCCGAGTATACCGGTGGTTCTGCTTCGGAGATTATCCCCAAGCTCCTGGCCGAGCGCCGGGCCGGCCTCTATCTTTCAGATATTTTCATGATCTCCCTTACCACAGGGCTCAGCACCTTGAAACCATCCGGCGCTACTCAACCACTGGACAAGGCGCTGTTCCTGCCGGAGGTGCTGAACCCCAAGGCCTGGTATCAGGGCGAACTTCCCTGGGCCGACAAAGACCACCACCAGTTGCCGATGCTTGCCATGCCGGTGGCGTCAATCGTGGTAAACACCGAGATGGTCAAGCCGGAGGAAATCGGCTCGTACCGCGACCTGCTTAACCCTAAATGGAAGGGTCAGATAGCTCTGATGGACCCGACTCAAGCGGGCGGCGGCGCGAGCTGGTTCAGCGCCATGGCCGAGGGCATCATGGACGTCAACTTCCTGCGGGAGTTTGGAAAGCAGGAGCCGGTAATCAGCAGAAACGACCGGCTGATGGCCGAGTGGGTGGCCCGCGGCAAGTATCCCATAATGGTCGGCCTGAAAACGGACCTCGTGGCCGAGTTCCGCCGGGCCGGGGCGCCGCTGGACCTGGTGGTGCCCAAAGAAGGGACCTACGTAGCGGCCAGCAGCGGCGGACTTGCCCTGCTCAAAGATGCGCCCCATCCCAACGCAGCCAAATTGTTCCTCAACTGGGTGCTGACCAAAGAAGGAGCAACGTTTGTTGCCAGGGCCTTCGGGGGGCAGAGTGCCAGGGTGGACGTTCCCACCGACTTCATCGATCCGAAACAGGTGCGGCAGCCAGGGGGGAAATATCTGGATGCCAACAACGAGGAGTTTGCCCTGAAGAAGGTGGAGCATTTCAAGCTGGCCGGGGAGATATTCGCCGGCTCATTGAAATAGTGCAGTCCCTACTAATGCGAAAGCACTAAATCGTTATGCATAGTCTCACACAAAGACACCAAGGGCACAAAGGTAATTGCATGCCGAAACACTCGCCCCGAATCACGTTGCCTTAATGTCTCTGTTTTCTTGGTGGGTTTGTATTAGAAGAGGCGTCCGGGGCGCGGATGCAAGACAGAGGCATAGTGGAAGCGTGGGATTGGTGGTGCCTGGTTGCGCGAAAAGGCGTAATAGTGACCAAAGACCCTTCGACTGCTCCTTCGCTTTGCTCAGGGCTCCGGCTCAGGGTGACAGCCCTTCCGCGGCGTTCTCACCGGCTACCCGGCCGGAGGCGATGCATTCGCTCAGGTTGCCCCCGCCAACCGGATAAAGCATGCCGAAGATGGAGCCCAACTCCCCGGCCCCGTAGAGCCCGGGGATGGGGTCGCCGTCAGTATTCAATATTTGGCCGCGCACGTTGCGGCGCGGCCCCCCCTGCGTGTTGGGTCCTCCCGGCCAGAGCCGGCAAGCGTAGAACGGCGGGCTGTCCAGCGGGACCAGCGTTGCGGGATGTCTGCCGCATTCAGGGTCCTTGCCCCGCTGACAGAACCGGTTATAGGCCGCTATCGTTCTTTCCAGTGTCTCAGCCGGTATGTCGAGCTTTCGCGCCAGCTTCCGTGGCGTGACAGCGGTTATGATCCACCCTTTCGCCAGCTCGTCGCTGTTGTCGCTGCTCCAGTGGTAAAGCTGATGGGCCCCTGTAGCGCCACCCCGGTTGCCGGTCAACCTTCCCGCCTCCATGCGCCTCTGGTCAAAAACATAGTAGCTGGGTATCCGGGGGTAGACCAAACGCTGGCTGTCGAAAAGACCCAGTTCGTAGTAGAGGGAGTGCCCCTTGTAAACTTCGTTGGTGTATCTCTTCCCGCCCCGGTCCACCACAATGAAGCCCGGGCTCTCAGCTTGCTTTTCACCGTTCTCGAGACCGCCGGCCATCATTTGCCGCTCTGAATTCAGCCCCGCGAATTCCATGCTCACGGCCCAGGGCATTCCGGGCAACTTCAGCACAAACCGGGCGGCGACGCAGTTCATGTGCCAGAGGTCCGCGCCGGCCTCCATCGCCATGCGGATGCCATCCCCGGTATTGGTTTCGGTCCCCGTGAAATAGGCCGGATAGGCTTTGAGATAGTTCAGTTTCATCGGCTCATTGAACTCAAAGCCGCCGCAGGCCATGATGACCGCCCGCCGGGCGCGAATGTCCCCTTCCTTTCCCTCCCCTGGCTTAACCCTCACCCCGATCACCTCCCCGCGTAGATTGGTGAGCAGTCGCCTGGCGGCAGTACCGTACGCCACCTGGACCCCCCGGTCTTTCACTTTGCCGTAGAGAAAGTCCATCATGCGGAATCCCATCCCAGCGTAGCGCCACAGGGCCAGGCTCTCCCCGCCGGGAAGTTGATGTTCCGACTTATTCAAGGCGAAATCCACCTTGCCGCCCAACCTTTGCAGCCAGGCAGGACTGTCGGCGAGGTATTTTGCCATCTCGCGGATAATTTCGGGGTCCGTCCAGGGACGATTGCCGTTTGTCCGGTTCAGCGCCTCGAGGTATTGAACTGCCCGGGGTAGGTCGCTGACGCCCATGATCCACGAGCCGGCCATGCTGCTGTTCGAGTGAATGCCTGCCTGCCGGGATTTCTCCAGGAGCAGTACCTCACTCCCCAAGTCACTGGCGGTTATCGCGGCCGTGGCGCCGGCCAGGCCATAGCCAATGACGATGACGTCAACAGCTTTGGCCCACTTGTCATCTGTCTTTAGCAAATTCTGGCTCTTTCGTTGGCCTTTCCCCCTTTGGAACACTGAGCATGTCCCACATTGTCTGCTGGAGACAAGGAAAGGCCGTTCTATGGGTTGCAAGTTGACGTAAGCTGTCACCCTGAGCCGGAGCCCTGAGCAAAGCGAAGGAGAAGTCGAAGGGTCTTTCGTCCCTGTCACCACCCCGAAAGAACCTGTCCTGAGCGGAGCGAAGGATTCTTCGACTCCGCTCGCTTGCGCTCGCTTCGCTCAGAATGACATCATCGGGTTGCGCTTCTGCATATCCAGCATGTCCCACATCTTGAAGGATCCCTTGTGTCCAGCACTCGGGATGTGGGTAAAGATCAGTTTGAAAAAGGGGGAGGGCTACTTCGGCGGGGCTATCAGTATTTCGGCGGCCAGCTTGTAATATCCCGGTTGTTTCAGGGCGAATTCCTCGGTGTTGGCATCGAGATATTTTACCCCCGGCTGCCGCAGCTTGTCCGGATCGAGAAAGTCGGTGGGAACATCCACCCTGGCGCTCTGGCCGCCGTAAGCCTTGGCGACCCACGTTATTCCCTCCTTCGTCAGTACCCAGTTGACGAATAGCTTTGCCGCGTTGGGGTGCTCCGGGTTCTTCAGCATGGTGATGCCGGCGCTGTCGGTCGCCACGTAGGTGCCCTCCGCGGGTATGACTGCCTCTATCGGCGACCCGAGCCTCTTGAACTCAGCCACTATCTTTGTACCCAGGCCGACCATCACGGCATACTTGCCTTTGGCGATGCTTTCGCCCATCAGACGGTCGTTCCGGCTGAGCACCGGCTCCTGCCTGCCGAACTCACGAAGATAGCTCACGTCCATGAGACCCTCGGCCATGGCGGTGAACCAGATGTTGGCGGAGCCGCTTTGAGTGGGGTCCATCATTCCGATGCGTCCTTTCCACTTTGGGTTAAGGAGATCGCGATAGGACTTCATCTCTCCCGGCTTGACCAGGTCCGTGTTTATCACCAGGGGCGCCACGGGCATGGCGAGCAATGTCACCTGGTGGCGGTCCTTGTCGACCCACGGGAGTCCGCCCTGGTACCAGGCTTTGGAGTCCAGGACCTCGGGGAGGAATATTATCTGCTCCAGCGAGTCGGTGATGTCGTTGGGCTTCAAACCGTTGAGCATGCTGCTGGTTGACAACATGAAGGCATCTCCCACGTGGAGCCCCGCCCTGCGCTGGGCCGCCAGTTTAGGGATAAGTTCCGAAGCGCCCCCTGCCATGATCTCCATGGTGATGCCGAACTTGTCACTCAGGAACTTGTCCACGCCCAGCTCGCGGAACGGGCCTCCCACACTGCCCATAAAGGAAAGCTTGGCCTCTTTCCTTGCCCCTGCCACCAGGTCATCCCACCGTTGCTCCGGGGCTGACCTGGAAACGACAGCGGGCGCTTTTCCAGCCGGGGCTCTTGCCTCCTCAGCCGGAGCGGGTGAGACCGATGGTCCGCAACCGCTGAAGAGTAAACCTGCCAGGATAACGAGGACTACACCCGACAATAATCTGCTCATTTTTCACTCCTTTCGTGCACGTTACAACCTAGCCCGGACGAGCCGGAACGGAAATGACGAATGACGAAATTCGAATGACGAATCAATGTTCAAAACCCAAAATTCCGTGATGACCCCGCAATCTATCATTCGAGATTCGACATTGATTGGTCATTCGTCATTCGGGCTTCGTCATTTCCCATTTGATTCGTCATTCGGACTTCGGAATTCGTCATTCTTTTCTTCCAATTTGCGCTGGCCTTCGTCCTCAGGGGACTAAATCGTCTTCAATCTGCCGTTGAAATTGTCTTTCCATCTGGCGAATACTTCTTTCCTCAATTCCTCTCCGGCGATGTTGACCGGGGCGAAGTCCTGTCGCCACTCGTAAGGCTTAACCGCATAGATGATGGCCCGGGGGTTGGTGCTATCGAGACCTGCCCTGGCCGGCGTTCGGTGCCACAGGGGGTCGGAATGGCTGCCCCTCGGCTTCTTTATGATATCGGCGTCGGTGGGCAGCGACCGGGTGCATACGGCCCACATTACGTCCTCAAGGTCATAGGGGTCTATGTCATCGTCAACCACGATGGTGTATCTTCCGTTGTAAGCCCCGGAGGTGCAATGGGCCAGGGCGTGTCCGGCGTGGGTGGCATGGCCCCCGTATTGCTGCTTTATGGAGATGACCTGCATATAGTACCCGCCCCCTACCACCGGCCTCCAGACGCCCTTCACCCCGGGAACATTGCCTGCGATGTCGTTGTAGAGAAGGGCCGAATAGAAGACACTCCTCCAGAAGCCAGCGTCGTCATAGGGCGGTTTGGCCGGAGGCGCTCCGGTCAATATCGGGTCGTTCCGGTAATATAGTGTGACAGCCCTGAGAAATGGCTGGTCGGTCAGGTCGCCGGCATAATAGCCCTGCCACTCGCCAAACTTGCCCTCCTTCTTCATCGCCCCGGGATCGATGAATCCTTCGATGGCTATTTCAGCATTTGCCGGTATGGGCAGCCCGGTTGCTCTGCCCTTGATCACCGGGAGTGGTCTGCCCCTTACGGCGCCGGTAAAATCCAGCTCGGAGAGGTCCACCGAAAGGGGGCTGGCCGAATTGGCAAAGAGCAGCGGGTCCTGGCCGACAACCAGGACAGCGGGGCAGGGCTGCCCCCGGTCGAAATACTTCTGCCGGTGAAACCTGCCGTGATGGCCGTGAGTGGCCATCATGCCCACACTCTTGCCGTCATGTAGTTGGGCCCTGTAGTTTCCGCAGTTCACCAGTCCCGTGTCCGGGTCCATGGTTATCCACAAATCTGCGGTCCCGATGTAGGGACCGCCGTCCAGTTCATGCCACAAAGGGACCGGGAACACGTTAAGATTTATTGCCTCCCCTTCAACCACATTCTCGAGAATCGTCCCGGACTCAACAACCCGCGGATGGAAGTTTTCAGCGTCCCGGGTCCACTGGGGTATCTTCTTTCTGAAAGCCTCCACGGTATCCCTGATGGAGCTTTCGGTGGGCAAGCCGTAGGTGAGGTTGATGTTCTTGAGGCTCGACAGCAGGTTGGTGATCACCCCGTGGTTGGGGGGAAAGCCTTTGATTTTCCGGTGCAGAATGGCCTGTCCCTGATTCTTGGCGCTCAACTGGCATATGGCGCCTATCTCATACTTTATGTCAGCGCCCTCGATAATGGCCAGCTCATCTATCTTCTTTGCCTGGTCAATCCAATCTCTCAGGTCTTCAAAGTTTACCAATTCTCTGTTAGCTCCTAGCCCGGACTAGCCGGAAACAAAATGACGAATGACGAAACTCGAATGACGAATCAATGCTCAAAGCCCGAATGTAAAGACAGGGTACCTTCGTTCATTTGTCATTTGAATTTCATTTGTCATTCGGACTTCGAATTTCGACATTGTTCTCCCGTCACCAGTCTCATGCACTTCCCGATATCGTCCACTGCCTCCAAAGTCGACACCAGTTCGAGGAGGCGTTCCACCTTACGGGGGGGCATGACTTTCCCGGCGCAGTCCCGGTACTTGGAACAGAGTTCCTCCCAGCTTATGGGGTTTCCCGGGTCGCCCTTGATGACGTGCACCTTTCTGGAGACGGTCCGACCGTCGCGCAGCTTTATGACCACCTCCTGGGGGTGTTCGACCCCTTCTCCCATGCCGTCGGGGTGCGCATACCGGACTTTCTCAATGATGTCCCGGACGTCGGAACCCAGGACTTTTTCTTGCTCGAACTGGGACAGGCCCATCTGCCCGTCAACCAGCGCCCTGGACACGCAATATTCCATGCTGAACCGGGCTTCGGTACCGTTCTTCGGGCGATGATGAAAAAGACTGGTGGGGACAGTCGTGCTGGTCCGGCACTCTATCTCGGCAACGTCCTCGGGCCGCACGTTTGTTTCTCGGCGCAAGAGCAACATGGCGTCAATGCCGCGATGCGTCCCGTGGCAACTGGGGTAAAGCTTGAAGACGATCCCGGGAGAGGCCACGCTGTAGGGGTTGCCGAGTTGCCGGGCCACGGCCGTCAGGTCCCACGTCCTTCCCGTTCCCAGGACATTGCAGAAGCCGAGGGGGGTTTCCAGGATGCTGTCATCGGCGACAAAGCCTTTCGCGGCAAGCGAGGCCGCGACAACTCCGTTTCGGGCGGCGTTGCCGGCGTGGAGCGGCTTGGTCATCGTTCCAAAATTCTGTCTGAGACCGCCGGCCAGAGAGGCCGAGATACCTAACGCCATTCTAATTTCATTTGCTTTGAGGCCCAACATTTTGGAGGCCGCGGCTGCGGCGCCCAGGCTGCCGAGGGTTGAGGTGTTGTGCCAGCCCAGTTCACGAAGCCGGAGTCCGACAACAGCGCCGACTTTGCAGGTTATCTCGAATCCCAGGGCATAGGCTTCGATAACTTTCTTGCCGGATGCCCTGGCTTTTTCCCCCAGGGCGAGAACAGGGGGTAAGATGGCGACACTGGGATGTATCGAGAAACCGACGAAGCAATCGTCGTAGTCCAGGGCGTGGCCTATGGTCCCGTTGGCCAGGGCTGACAGGGAGGCCGAAGTCTTGAATCCCCCGGCGATCACCCCGGCTTCCCGCCTGCCCCCCTCTTCTCTCACGTAGCCCGTTATCAGCTTGCTGCCGGGCTGCTCCACCCCCGCCAGCGCCACCCCGAAGAAATCGAGCATGGCCCGCTTGGCGGCGGTGACCGCGTCCTGCGGTAGCTGGTCGTAACCGGTTTCAGCGACGAAACTGGCAAGGGTCTCGGTGACCATTGTTCGTCCTTCGTGTCAAAGTCATTCTGAGTTTCAGTAGGCAAGCGCAACGCTGCCGGATATGAGCCATGACATTCGATGTCATTGAAAGCGAAGCGAGCGCAGTCCCGATGAAATCGGGATAGCCGAAGAATCTTTCGTTGGTCATGCAGCCCTGACAAAAGACCCTTCGACTTCGCTCAGGGTGACAATGTCATTGAAAGCGTAGTCGAAGAATCTTTTCACGGAACCACAAGATTTCACGAGATGACCACTTTAAATGGAAAGATTGGGTAAGCGAATCTCGTGAAAACCTTGTGTTAATCTCGTGGTTTGCTCTTCAACTTATCTGATGACAGTTCGTAAGCACTAACCTTCAAACTGGACGCCTTCCACACGCCAGTAGGCTTCTTCTTCCGGATTGAACCACCTCTTAAGTTTGAGGTTCTTCCTGGATGGCCACTCCGGCCTGTCCTTCGATGCGTCTCTGGATATCCCCAGAATCGCCTCCGTGTTCTTGTACATGAGCTTCTCCCAGATATTGGGCCTGTAGTTGAGCTTCACGTGCTGTCTGAATATCTCATCCATCTGGAAAGATGGGGATTCGGCCCCGAACATATACTTATTCTGCTGGCGGGTATTCATCTCGTGCACCATGTTGGGGTCGAAATACCTTGGCATTCGACCGGATATCTCTCTGTAGAAGTTCCCTTTGTGCATGCATATCGCCAGCGCCATGTCCTCGAAGGGCCACGCCGGATGACAGCCAACCACGTTCAGCCTCGGGAAATCGGCGCATACGAAATCTATCCAGTAGGGATTCGTGAAATGAAGGGGATTAACTCCCAGTCCTCCCGCCGGGCCGCCGCCCACCCCGGTATAGCCACAGTGAAGCTGCACAGGACAACCCAGCTCCTGCAGCAGGTCCCACATGGGATACCACTGCCGGTCGTTCGGGACAAACCGCTGGGCCGCCTGTTGGAACTTGACGCCAATCAGTCCTAGCTGCTTGATGGCCCGTTCTATCTCCGCCAGGGCCACTTTCTCTTTGTGGGGATCGACGCCGGCCCAAGCGGTAGGAAACACGTCGGGATATTTGTGACACAACCAGGCGACGTAATCGTTGGAAGTGACGCCGAACTCGCCGCCGTGCTGGGTGGTGTCATCCCAGGCTATCGGGGTGCCCCTCACGTTGTATCTCCGGAAGCGGGACTCGACCCATTCGTCATCAGTGGCGTCGTGCGCGATTATGTCTTCCGCGGTCCGGTCCCGTCCGGTGACATACTTCTCTAGAGGGACCCTGAACCACATCTGGGATCTTGCTCCGTACGGCCTGGTCATCGGATGCTCGTGAACGCTTACTGCTCTGGCCAGCGTCACTTTGGGGTATTTCCGGGCGCCCTGCTTTCGCCAGCGGTCGGGTTCCGACAGGGCCTTGAGCTCCTGGGCGTGCGCTTTTTCCTCTTCTTCGGTCAGTTGCAGCAAGCTTCTTACTTCCTCAGGTATGTCTACTTGAGGTAAGTGCATCTATTGCTCCTTTCGAACAAAACTGCCTCCCCCTTTCGCAAAGGGGGATACAGGGGGATTTTCATCGGTGGCCGGAGGGCGTGTCAAATCCCCCTTAATCCCCCTTTTCCAAAGGGGGAGATAGTTGGCCGCCTCCCTTTGAAAAGGGGGAGAAGATTGGATTGCTATTTCAACGAGCTGGCAAACATCTCCGCGGCAACCTTGTAGTATCCGGGGAGTTTCAGGGCATATTCTTCGGTAGTGGTGTTGAGATAGTTCATCCCCGGCTGCCGGACCTGCTTCGCGTCGATGAAGTCGGTGGGGACGTCCACCCGGGCGCTCTGGCCGCCATAGGCCCTGGAGATGAATTCCTGTCCTTCCCGGGTCATGACCCAGTTGACGAACAGCTTTGACGCATTGGGGTGGGCCGCGTTCTTCAGCAGGACAAGACCGCCGCTGTCAGTCCCGACGTAGGTGCCTTCCTGGGGTGTTATCATTTGTATCGGCGCCCCGACTCTCTGGAATTCAGCAACTTCGTCTCTTTTCAGGCCCACGATGATAGGATACCTGCCCCGGGCTATCCATTCGGCCATTAGACGAGAGTCCCGGTTGATCACCGTCTCCTGCCTGGCAAACTCCCGCAGATAGTTCAGGTCCATGATGCCCTCGGCCATGGCGCTGAACCAGTCGTTGCCCGCGCCGGCTCCTGTCGGGTCAACCATCACGATCTTCCCCTTCCATTTCGGGTTAAGGAGGTCGCGGTATGACTTGATTTCGTCCGGCTTGACCATGTCGGTGTTTATTACGATGGGCGCCACGGGCATGGCCAGCATGGCCAGTTGGTGGTGGTCTTTATCGACCCAGGGGAGTTCGCCTTTGTAGTAGGCCTTCGGGTCCAGGGCCTCAGGCAGGAATATCACCTGGTCGAGCGGTTCGGTGACGCCAGCCGGCTTCAACTGGTTCATTCCTGTAGTTGGCGACAATATGAAGATGTCCCCAACGTAGAGTCCCGCCCGGTACGTAGCTAACAGCTTGGGCAGGATCTCGGAGGCCTTGCCGCCCACGAACTCCACCCCCAGGCCGAATTTCTGGTCCAAATGTTTGTCCAGGCCGATGTTGCGCAGCGCGCCGCTTACGCTCCCAAAGATGGCGAGTTGTCCCTCTTTCCTGGCCGCTGCCGCCAGGTCGTTCCACCGTTGCTCCCAGGCAGGCCTGGAGGAGGTGGTAGTTGCCTTTGAGGCGGTGGTCTTGCCCTCATCAGCCGGGGCAAGCGGCGGCGTTTGCACGCAACCGATGGAGACCAGACCCAGCAACAAGACAATGACTAGTAGCTTCTGCATCTTTCTCTCCTTTTCTGTTTAGATAACCGCCTTGACTGCATAACACAGGACCCAAATTGCCGAGAAAATGGACTGTCACCCTGAGCCGGAGCCCTGAGCGAAGCGAAGGGCAGGCGAAGGGTCTTTGGTCCCCGTGGGGAAAACCACGAAAGATTCTTCGACTGCGACTCGCTTGCGCTCGTCTTCGCTTTCAATG
>JACQUA010000205.1 GCA_016210565.1 Chloroflexota bacterium | reverse complement strand
GAGATCAAATCGGCTTCTGCTGAATTGTTGAAAATAGCAAAAGGAAAATCATCTTGAAATTGATTTTGGATACTGACTTTCTGAGCTCTTTTCTGAAGATCGATCGGTTGGATTTGATCATGAGATCGTACCAGGTTGAATCTCTTGACATCCCTCCAGAGGTGTATAGAGAGATTTCTCAAAGTAAACTGCTCCACTCATTAGCTGATAAACATTGGATTAAAGTTACACCCATATCTCTCACAGGAAATGAAGCGTTGCTTTCCGACCCCGATTTTGCGTCTCTAGGAGACGGGGAGAAAGAAAGCATTCTTTTGGCCCTGATGTCAGAAGAATCTATCCTTTTGATCAATGATAACAAAGCCAGGAAAATAGCGAAGAAATACGGAGTTGCAGCTTTTAGCGTCCCCGATTTCTTAATGGCTTGTAAAGAGGTAAATTTCCTGGCAAAAGAAGAGATCGGAGAGATCATGGAAGCGCTGAAAGAGAAAGACTTTTATGGATTTAAGGGAGATATCGAGAAGTTGCTTTTGACCTGAAGATAAGATCTGTCAACATAGAGTCGCTTTTGGAGGAGCGAATGGGTCACGATGAAAAAGGCTGCCGTCTCAGGTAAAGGAGGATGTGACGATGAGCCGCAAGGTGAAAGAAAAAGCAACGAGTCCCGTCATTGATTGGGCAACCCTGCGCCCGACTATGACGGACACGCTGCTGACGGACATCACACGGCGCATTGTGGAGAAGTTTCATCCATACAAGATTGTGCTGTTCGGTTCTTACGCTTATGGCAATCCTGGCCTATACAGCAACGTGGACTTGCTGGTAGTGATGGACTCCGAAGAACCGATGGTGCAGCGCATACGGCATGTTACAGAGATAGCAAAAGTGCGCTTTTTGCCGATGGACGTGATAGTGCGCACACCCGCTGAGATTGAGGAACGTCTGGCAATGGGTGACTTCTTCATTGCTGAGATTCTGGAGAAAGGCAAGGTGTTGTATCAACGTAAGCCTGCTTGATGAATGGATCGATAAAGCCGAGATGGACTACAAAAGTGCAGTGTCATTGAACCGTCGTCGCAAGGAACCACTACCTGATGTGGTTTGCTACCACTGTCAGCAGTGTGTGGAAGCGATGGAGAAAAGTTAAGAAAGAGCTCAATTTAAGGAAAGGAGCTGCAGAGGTGCCCGGAATCGAAGAAAAAATTAGGGAGCATTTGCACTTCTTGAATCTCCAGAACGATCCGCAAAAGGCCTTTCTTGGGCTGCTGAAGAGCGAATATAAGAAGAGATTGGCCCATTATGAAAACATAGACCAGGCGTTCAGGAGGAAATATAGGATGAGCTTTGAGATGTTCGAGAGGGATAATGTGGTTAAGGAGCAAGGTTTCTCTTGGGAGGTTGAGTCCGATTCTATGGACTGGGAGCAAGCAATCGACGGGATCAAGACGATGAAAGCCAGGATCGAGGAGATCGATGCCCTCTCCCAAGAGATCTGAGATCGAAAGGATCTTGGAAGAGCTAGAGCAACTGATTCCGAAGTTCTCAACCCTCAAGCCCTTTGAGATAATCGATCGGACAGAGGCAACCTTAAAGGTCAGAGTGCCCATCGAGAGAGAGCTCTACATTCAGCTTTATGCGAATATCGAAAAGGGCAAGTTGAATCTGACGTTGGTCCATCGCAATCAAAGGATTTATGGGGAAGATGCGGAAGGTGGAATCTTTCATATTCATCCATTGGTTAATCCCGACGAGCACTCAGAGGTTGAAAGCAGCGGATCTCTCGAAGGTTTTTTTGCCAAAGTTCAAGAATATCTGGAAGAAAGCGGATTGATCTGAGAACCTTGGGGAGTTACCCATCAAGGGGATAAAGATGCGGATCCTGTTGAGTGGCCTCTGTTTCACGCTGGCCCTGCTGTTGGGGGCGGTCCCGGCAGCGTGGGCCGAGCTGACCGTCTGCTCGAGCGGCTGCGACGTGCCCAACATCGTTGACGCCGACCGCACCTGGGCGGCGGGCGCCTACCGGGTGCAGGAGCACATCCAGGTGCATCCGGGGGTGACGCTGACGCTCGAGCCGGGGGTAACGCTCCGGTTCACCACCCACGAGATGGGCCTCCAGGTGGGGGGGACGCTGATCGCCCGGGGCACCGCGGAGCAGCGCATCACCTTCACCTCCGACAAGACCACGCCGGCCCCCGAGGACTGGGGAACCATCCTCTTCACCGAGACGGCGGTCGGGGCGAGCTTCGACGCGAAGGGGAGCTACGTCAGCGGGAGCATTTTCGAGCGTTGCGTGGTGGAGTACGCCGGCGGCGGGGCGGCCCAGGGGGCCATCTGGGTCCAATCCCCTCGCGCTCCCTACGTCTACAAATCCACCATCCGCAACAACGGCGTCTCGGGGATGCGGCTCGTGGGCCCCCCCAAGGCGGGGGGCGGCAACGAGGGCGTCCAGGAGGCCCGGGTGCGCGAGAGCGAGATCTCGGGAAACAGCGCAAGCGGCTACGGCGGCGGGATCTATGTCTCTGTTGCCTCTTCGGGTGTGGCCACGCTGTCGGGCAACACCCTGTCGGGAAACAGCGCAAGCGGCTACGGCGGCGGGATCTATCTCTCTGTTGCCTCTTCGGGTGTGGCCACGCTGTCAGGCAACACCCTGTCGGGAAACAGCACAAGCTACGACGGCGGCGGCGGCGGGATCTATCTCTCCTCTTCGGGTGTGGCCACGCTGTCGGGAAACACCCTGTCGGGAAACAGCGCAAGCGGCTACGACGAAGGCTACGGCGGCGGGATCTATCTCTCTGTTGCCTCTTCGGGCACGGCCACGCTGTCGGGCAACACCCTGTCGAGAAACAGCGCAAACGGCGACAACGGCGGCTACGGTGGCGGGATCTATCTCTCCTCTTCGGGCACGGCCACGCTGTCGGGCAACACCCTGTCGGGAAACAGCGCAAGCGGCGACGGCTACGCAGGCAGCGGCGGCTACGGCGGCGGGATCTATGTCTCTGTTGCCTCTTCGGGTGTGGCCACGCTGTC
>JACQUA010000199.1 GCA_016210565.1 Chloroflexota bacterium | reverse complement strand
CTCCAGCGGCGTGGAACTGAGACCGGGCAAGAAAGACCCGGAAAAGGTGAAAGCGTTTATACGAGCAGCCAAAGAAGGAGAAAGGAGATAGGAGAAGGGAGAAAGTAGAAACGTAGAGAACGGAAAGCAGTCGCAGGCGGTGCGCCTTCCAACCCCCGCAAGGCCAAAGACACGGCTTGCCGCCAATTTGTAGCGCAGGGCTTCAGCCCTGCCGTCGGAGTGGCCAGCCGCGCGCCCCCGGCAAGGCTAAAGCCATGCACTACGCCCCACCCCGTCCATGCATAATTTGGGGCAATTTCATCTGTGACACGGTTCAGCCAATCGAACACGAAGCAGGGTCGGCGCAGGAGACCTTTGAGTACAGGTCCCTTTCGGCCTGCTCCAGCAACTCAGCCCACGTCGCCCTGGCAGGCAATCTTATTTCCTTGCTCACCATGTGGCGGTTACTGAGACCGACCGGCATCCAGTAGCAATGTCCGGACTGGGCTCCCCCGGCCACGACAATGGTGATCTGCTCCGGTCTGGGTGCCAGTGGCAGGTCCATCCCTTTAGATATGCCGAGCCTCGTCGCCCGCAAGATAAAGCTCTGGGCCAGGTCCATGTCCTGCAAATCAGACCAGGGGATTCTTGCTTTTCTCCACAGGAAGGTCTTCACATCGAGTTTGGAATAGCCTGAATCCGCGGCCAACGAGGCCGCCAGACCCCGCGGCATCAGTACAACGCCCCTGGCCAGATCGGGACTGTTCCAATCGTCCAGGGTCATGGAGAGACTCCACGTAATCCCGCTGGGGATGGACATGAACTTGGCGACCATGGTGAGCGTGGCATCATTCACGTCCCTGGTACCGAGGTGGGCCCCGATGTTGATCATGCTGTTCACCGGCGTTGCGGTAACTATGTTGGCGCCTCCCGAGAACCCCCGCTCCTGGCTGAGCGGTTGCCAGGCCGGGGGAAGGCCTTCTTCGTCCTCGGCAAAAACAGCGTTGGTAGCCCTCATCCCACCAAACAGGGCCATGGTGCCTATTCCCGGAATGGCCCCGCCCAGGTTCTGCTGGACCAGTCTCAGGGCGCGTCCAATGGCGACGCCGGCCGGATGCTGCGGGTCCGGGCCAAGGAGACCGTAGCCTGAACCGAGCCGGATTTGTGCGGCTATCGGCCCGTTGACAATTATTGCCGGGATCACTGAATCAGTGGTGGCATTGGCGGCCCAGAGTCCCCATTCAGGTGCGGTTATCGCCTCGACAGCGGCTATCAGCACGGGCAGGTGCTCCGGACGCCCGCCGGCCATGGCAAGACTGACGGCAAGAGCCCGGACCGTGGCTATTGCCCCTCGCGGCGGGACGCCGCCGACCACGAAATCCGCGTCAAGGTCCGTGCCCCTCAATATCCACTCGATGCGCTCTTCGGTTGGCGGCGAGAGAGGCAGCCCGTCGCCCCACATATTCCTCACGAAAAGGGCATTCATCTGGTCAACAGCGTCCTGATAGCTGCGGCCCTGGACGGCGACCATGCCGGGCGTGACCACGCCTTTCGTCCCGGTCTCCGGCTGCCATCCGGTCAGCCCGTAGACGATCCTGCCTATGTTCAAGGCGATGGGGGTCAGGTCGCTGCCTTTGATGAACATCTTTGTGGGGAATTCGTAGACAGTGGGGGCCTCGGCGGGGAAGCCAAGTCCGGCGAAGGCGTTGGCCACGACCCGCGTGAAGCCCTCCCGGGTAATTATCATCGTGGGTATGCCCAGTTTCTCGATCCTGGCGGCAGCACGGCCGCACGCGGTTGAGCACGACCCTCAGGCGGCGTTGCCGACGATGACGGCCTGGACTCCCTTCGCCTTCACCGCGGCTTCGAGGTCCGGGACGTCAGCGTTTGAGCTTAGCGTGGGGAACCGGGCATAGTCGATGAACTTTGCGGTAGGGAATTGCTTTTGCAGCAGCGACGTGATCATCGGGAGTATCCTGTCGGCCTCCCACTGGTTAAGGGACAACTGGCCGATGGTCTTCCCGTGAAGGTCCGGCAGCCGCGGAGCATGAATTTCGGTTACCTCGATGGCGCCGGCCGGGTCATAGACTTCGAGAGATGTTTCTTTCATGTGGTCGCCTTCCTCGGAAAATGTCCGCGGCCGACGGGCGTAGCGGCGAGGTCGCCTCGCCGGGGCGGGCGCGAAGACCGCGCCCCTACGGTGGCCTGGCACGGCTCGGGATTCATTCTTCCTTTATCCTGCGCCGTTGGCCCGGCCCATTGTCTGATTGATGGTTCACCGGACGGCTTTCATCTAATCCCTCGTCCGTCGGCGCCAAATATCTCTTTTATGAGATCTACATCCTGCGCGGTCCTGAGATAGAACTCCTCGTTCTCCGTGACCAGGTATTTGGCTGCAGGACCGCGTATCTGGTCGGGACCCAGGTGGTCGGTGGGCACATCCAATCGGGTCGACTGTACGCCGGTGATGCGGCTCAGTATGGTGCTGCCTTCTTTGCTCATGAACCAGTTGGCGAAGACCTTCGCCGCGTTGGGGTGAGGGGCGCGATTGTACATGCCCGTGGAGATAGTGGCCCCGGACAGGGCCACCTCTTCCGTCAGCATCAGTTGAATAGGCGCCCCCGCCCTTATGAACTCCGAAGCGTTGTCGGAGTTCCCGATAAGCATCACGGGATACCGGCCCCGGGCCACCCACTCCACGCCCTGCCGGTCGTCATCAACTATGACCGGGTCGTTCCCCGCGAATTTCTTCCAGTAGTCCCCGCCACCGGTGAACAGAACGAGCTGGGTGAAGAGGCTCCTGGAGAGAAGGGCGTTGATGACCACAACCTTGCCCTTCCATCGGGGGTCCAGGAAGTCGTTGTAGGACTTGATCTCCGAGGGCTTCACCATGTTGGTGTTGATG
Organism: Chloroflexota bacterium; assembly: GCA_016210565.1. Classification (GTDB taxonomy): domain Bacteria; phylum Chloroflexota; class Dehalococcoidia; order JACQUA01; family JACQUA01; genus JACQUA01. The sequence goes on along the minus strand of JACQUA010000199.1, from coordinate 3,814 downwards.
AGGACTTTCCGGTTCGGGCCGAGCAGACTGTTGATGACATACATCTTGTCATTGTCGCCCCAGGAGATATCGCCGCCGAACCACAGCGACTTGTCCAGGACCTCCGGGAGCACCAGCAGCGGTTTTATCGGCTCAAGCACACCCGCAGGCTTGAGAATGGTCGCCATGCTGCTAATCGAACCCATCTGAAGGTCCCCAATATAGAGTCCCGCCCGGCGCTCCGCCTGGACCTTGGTGGGGATTTCTGAGGCCCTCAGTGCAGTCCACTCTATATCGAGCCCGTATTTGTCCTTAAAACGTTTGCTAATCTCCACACGCGTCTCAGCGGCTGTCGGACTGTATATGTTCAGGGGGCTTTCGTTCCTGGCCGCGGCCAGGGTCTTCTGCCAGTCCTGTTCCCACCCCTGCTGTTGGACCGTTGCCTGCGCCGGCGCTTTGATCGCGGGCGCGGGCGCCTGCGGGGAAGTGCAGGACAAGAAGATCAGGACGGCGCAAACCGCTCCTGTCAAAGTCAGATTGCGGACCATTTTGCCTGGACTGCCGTTCATGAATTGGTACCTCCGGATTCACTTCTTACTGGCGCTTGGAATATGCATTACGGCGGGACCGTCTCACCCCCGAACTTCCGAGAGCGCATCAAGGAATCGACATCTTCTGGTAGCATCCACACCGTTTTCCGTTTGTGGACTCATTTCTAAACTCTATCATTGCCCTGGCGGGCTGTCAAACGCCGGGTGCTGTGTGGGTGTTGCTGGTGGATGTTAACGGATGCCCCGGGCTACACGTTGACCACGACTTCTTCCGGCTCCACGGTGAACGTGGTGCCGAATCTCGCGGATTGCCTCGTAACCCACTCCACCACGCGGGCGCCGTTTTTCGTGTCAACTATTTCGGGAGTAAGCTCGCTGTCCATGAGCACCGGAAGGAAGGACACCCGCTGAATTTGCCTGTCACCTATTTGACAGCGCAGGGCGATAGACTCATGGACCGGCACCTGGATCTCTAGCTCCATGGCGAAATTGCCCATGCTGTAGAAGATGGCCTTGCCCTTGTAACTTTCAATCCCCAGCGCCTCATGGGGGTGGGCACCGACTACCAGGTCAGCGCCGGAATCGACGGCGAAATGCCCCATCTCGAATTGGTAGGGCACATAGTCGGCGTAGCCTCCCGACATACCCCAGTGCAACGCCACCACGACGATGTCAGCCTGGGCCCTGGCATCCTTGATGTCCTGAGCAAAGGCCTGCACGTCTCCCCGGTCAGGAATCGTAACCACGGTGGCCGGAGATCCGGGCACCTCGAATACACGCGGGTGCGGGGCGTAGGAAGTGACTACTTTGACCACCGCGATGCCGGAAGAATCCCTTGTGGCGGCTGCGTTGGGGGGAAACACTGAAGAATAGGACAGGAGCGCCACGCGGGTCCCCTTTCGTTCCAGGATCGCCGGCTTATGCGCCTCCGCGATATTGGCGCCGCCGCCGGCATGGGCTATCCCCGCCCGTTCCACGATTTCAATGGTGTCCGCCAGGCCTTCCGTGCCGAATCTCATGGTGTGGTTGTTAGCCAGGCTGACGGCATTGAAGCCGGCCTGCTTAAGGGCCACGGCCACGGGGGGTTTGCCCCTGTGCGTTGCGCTCCCCTGCAGCGTCCCACGGCCGGTGAGAGTCATTTCCAGGTTGGCGAAGGCGAAATCTGCTTCCCGGGTGAACTTCTCGATTTTTGCCAGGATCGAAGGAGCATCGTCTCGCTGAATGTGGATATCTCCCACCGCCACCAGCGATATCTCTTGGCTTGCCGGTTCACTCACCGTGTTTCTCCGTGATTGGTCGGGTCCCAAACAAACGCTGGGTTGGTGCCTAATTGCAAAAGAAAGCGTTGCAATTACAAAAGACCCTTCGACTACGCTCAGGGTGACAGCCGTCGCGATCTGTCATTCTGAGAGCTTGTGAAGAAATTGGTTAGTCCCTATCTAGCGAGTTGTCTCGCTCATATCTGGGTTTTCAATAAATTCACAAACTCTGAGCGAAGCGAAGAATCTTTTCGCGGAATTCTGCAACCAAGAACTAGCCGAGCGGCCGCACAATGGCGCCCACGTCGTCCAGCTCTTCGATCTGCATGACCATGTCGATAACGTTTCCAAGCTGCTGCTGTGACAGGGGCCTGAAAGAATGTGAAGAGCACTCCAGGAACTTTTCGATCATCTGCTCATCCGGGATCGGATGGTCGGGATTGCCGTAGGGCTCGTCCACACGCCTGGTGTATGTCTTTCCGTCCCTGGTCCGTATCTCCGTTATCCCCGGATGGAAGTTGTTCGGGCCGAATTCCGGAAATTCCAGTACCGTTACCCTGTCAGCCATCTGCAGTACGGCGGGATCTCTAATGGCCTCTTCCGTGAAATCCCCCAGGCCGACGCGTCTTTTGACCGCGGCGACGGCCACGGTGTAGGGAATGTTAAACTGGGCGTCGACGATATTGCGCGGGCGCCGCTTTTCCACCCCCCCCTCCACCTTTACCACCATGGGGCTCTTGAATACCGTGATACTCTCTATATCATCGGGCTGAATATCGTGTTCCCGCACTATTCCCAACATGCCGTCGATGGAGGCATGTGTGCCGCGAGGTGAGGGGTAAGGCTTGAAACTGATATTGCTGACTTCGAACCTTTTCCCCAGTCCTGAAGTCAGGACTTCGGCGTTATACTTCCCGCCGTTATAGACTTTGTACAACCCGAACTCACCTTCCAGGCTGTTGGTGGCCCCGGTGATACCTTTCTGCGCCAGGAGGGCGGACAGAACGCCGCCGTGCGCCCCAAAGCCGGCCTGTAGCCGCTTGGTCAGGACGGCATCAGTATGGGCCTGGTCGTTGCCAGCAGCCTGAGAGTAGGCAATGCCCAGGGCATGTTGTATGCGGCCTTCGTCCAAACCAAGGATCCTGCCGGCGGCCGCCGCCGCGCCGAAGACTCCGAAGACAGGCGTGGGATGGAAGCCCCGGATTCTGGGCAAAGCCGCCACGGACAATCTGCATCCCAGGTCGATGCCGACAACGATGGCGGTCAGGAATGTCTTGCCGTTCACTTTCCCGATGCGCTCGGCCACCGCGAAACCCGCCGTGACACTGGTAACGCCGGAATGGATCTTTCCTATCAGATGACAGTCGTCATACTCCAGCGCGTGGGCCGAGGTGCCATTGGCCAGCGCCGCCATCCACGAAGGGGACCTGCCGCCAAAACCGATTACGGTGCTTTCCTGCGCCCCGCCTCCTTCCCTGACCAGCTCGGCGACCTCGGCGCAGCCGGGCGCCAGGGTGGTCGCCGCCAGGGCGGAGCCCAGTGTGTCCAGGATGTCCAGTTTGGCGATCTTTATGACGTCAGCAGGAATGTCCTCGAACTTGATGTTCGCCGCATTATGGGCAAAAGCAAAGGATGCATCCAAGGAATTATCTCCAGAACCAAGATCAAATATCAAAAACCAAAATGAAGTAGCAAGCAGTCAGTAGCGAGTAGTCAGAAGTAGCCGTCTTTCTTTTCGTGCGTTTCGTGCTTTTCTGGTCAGGAGCCGTCCCCGAATAGGTTGAACAGTAAACCACGAGATTACACGAGATTCTCACAAGATTCTTTCGCTGAACCAACAATCTCTTGGTTTAACCCTCGACGTAGCGATTGCTCTGAAAATAGGCTGTCACCCTGAGCGAAGTCGAAGGGTCTTTCGTCCCGCACCCCGCCCCGAAAGATTCTTCGACTACGCTCGCTGCGCTCGCTTCGCTCAGAATGACATTTTCATCCTTCATGGTGCGCCATCGGCGCATGGGGGATTGT
>JACQUA010000197.1 GCA_016210565.1 Chloroflexota bacterium | reverse complement strand
TGCTCAACGCCACCTATGGCGAGGGCTTCGGCCTGCCCATAGTGGAAGCTGGCGCCTGCGGCACGCCGAGCATCGCCACGGCTTTTTCCTCGATGCCGGATCTCATTAAAGACCGTGGCTGGCTAGTGACCGGCGAGCTGGCTTACTGCCAGCAGGCGCTATCGAACTGGCAGACCGTTCCTTCTATCGAGGAGATCATGGAGACACTTCGGGAGGTCTATGACCGTCCGGATGAAGTCTCGCGCCGCGGCCAAGCTATGCGCGATTGGGTGCGCCAGAATCTGGGATGGGATAAAATCGCCGGGCAATGGTTGCGGCTCCTCGATAGTGTGGCCGCCGACGTGGGCGTCAAGTTTCCCTTTGCCGCATGAGGGTGCTCTTCATCAACCCACCGGTCTGGCGCCTCCAGGCCACTCACTACCGGCTGAACCGGCCCCTGGGCGCGCCTCTCCTCTGCTCTATTCTGAAGAATGCTGGCCACGATGCCTATTTTATTGACGCCGAAGCCTTGAGATGGGGAGATGAACAGATCCAGCGGTTAGGCCGGGCAGGACGTCCGGACGTCGTCGGCATGACCGTGCTCTATCACAACCGCTGGGCGGCCAGGGAACTCCTGCGGAAGCTCAAGACATGCTGGCCTGGCGCCCGTTTCCTGGCCGGAGGCCCGTTTGCCGCCACGAACCCCGACGACCTCCTGATGTGGGGCTTTGATGCCGTGTGCCTGGGAGAAGGTGAAGATGTTATCCTGGATATGCTCATTCAGCCCGGAGATGTCTTCCGGCAGACCGGCCTGACGGACCTGGATACCTTGCCGCTCCCGTCCCATGGGCTATGTATCCCGGGTCTTCGGGCTTATCAGGGTAACGAGCCGCGGTTCGAGCATCCCGAAGCGGTAATGATGTGGACGCGGGGATGCCCGTTCCCCTGCCAGTTCTGCAGCAACCCGGTATACCGGCTGCAGAAGCCGCGGCTGATGTCGGCCCCGAGGATCATCGAGGAGCTGCTCTATCTCAAGGGTCTGGGGGTGCGTCACGTCTTCGTTTACTCCGACGAGCTGGTGGGCGCTTCCCCGGCGCAGAACCGCTGGATACAGGAAGTCTGCCAGGCCATCGCGCCCCTGGACCTGACCTACAAGACGCAGGGCCGGTGCCACCCGGGCAACGATCTGCCCACTATGGAGGCGCTGAAAACAGCCGGCTTCCGCGCCGTCCAGTGGGGCGTTGAATCCCTGTCACAGCGGGTCCTTAAGAATCTAGGGAAGGGCATCACTCCGGAGGACTCCTGGAATACCCTTCGCCTGGCGCATCGCGCCGGGTTAAAAAACTACGTGTTCATCATGGTGGGCGGGCTGGGTGAGGAAACGACGGACTTCGAGGCCACCAGGAAGGGCCTGGGGGAGATGGTCCGTGAGGGGCTGGTGGACTATCTCCAGGTCTCGATCATGACGGCGGAGCCGGGCAGTCCACTATGGGACACTGCCAGCAGGGAAGGCTGGTCCCGGGCGGAGACCGGTCGCTCCCACTTCGAACCCACCTTTACCTATCCCTGGGCTGACGCCGGCGAGCTGTCCCGGCGCAAACGGACGTTGGATGCGCTGATGGGCTGACAATGATAGATATCATGGTCAATCCACTTTACGCCTGCAACATCGGCCACTGCCAGGGCTGCTGGGTTACCGAAGCCGGCCTATTGAGGACAGGCGCTCGGTTTACCGCCGGGCAATGGCTCGGGGCCATCAATCTGATCCCTCAGATCGGCAAGGTAGACATATGCGGCGGGGAGCCGTTGCTCTGGGAAGACCTGCATTATTTTTGCTACAAGCTGCCCTGGCCCTGGGCGGTGACCACGAATCTGGTCTCAGAGCGATACCGGGAATTCACCCGGTGGCCTTTGCGGAACTGCCTGAGCTTCACCTGCAGCTTCCATCCCGAGGGAGGACTATCGCGGGAGGAGTTTGCCAGCCGGGCCGGGGAAATGGCCCGGCATTATCCCGTGACCGTGGCCATTCTCGAGAAGACAGCACACGCCCCGGCCCTGTTTACCTGGTTTACCAGTCAGGGATTCAGGGCCGTGGTCGAGCCGTACGAGCCTATTCCGCGGCACGGCCCGGCGCCGCGCTATAGCTGCGAAGGAGGGCGGAGCTTCGCCTATCTCGCTCCGGATGGCGACGTGTTTGCCTGCGTGGACAGCCAGCGGGCCAAAGCCAACTGTCTGGGCAACCTCTTCAAGAATACGGTGGTTTGGCCCCAGGACCGTCTCCGGTGCGCTCTAGAATGTAATACGGCCAATATACTGGCGCCCTATCACCCCGCCGGCGATGTCCACAATCTTCAGGTGACCCTCATCAGGTGACCCTCATATGAAAGTGCTCATGGTGAACGACTACCAGGCTTATGCCGGCGCAGAAACGCACCTTCAGGTGCTCATCGCCGAGCTGTCCCGGTTGGGTATAGACGTGGCAACCCACTATGCTGGCGACGTCGACCTCCAGGAAGATATTGTAGAATGGCAGCCCGACATACTCCACGTCCATAACTGGTCCACCTGGGCCGATCAGCGCCGTCAACTTTTTGGCGCGCGGATTCCCACGGTCCTTAGCCTGCACGATTACCTGACGATCTGCTCTCCCAACCGGATGCGACTTCAGGCGAACCGAAGCTGCCCGACGCCATGTGGGTATAAGTGCGGCGGGCGGGGGATACCCATACCGGAGGGCGTGACAAAAGTGACGTTTAATGAGGCTTCCGCCAGAATATTCCAGGCGCACGGCCTGGACTGTCAGGTTATATCCCATGGCATCGCCCTGGAACGGTGGCCCCTGGGTCAAGGCCCGCGGCGCGGTCTCGGCTTTGTCTGCGCCAATGCTGAAGCCTGGTGGAAAGGCCTGGGGACGGCCAGGCGGATCGCCCGGAAGCTGGGCGTTCCCCTCCGGATCATCACCGGCGGCGCCACGGCCGTGGAGGTGAGCGAGCTTTTGCAGGATGTCGAGGCGCTGCTTTACCCTGGAATCTACGCCGAGACCTTCGGGTTGGTGATAGCCGAGGCGATGGCCTCGGGCGCTGTGGTTATCGCCTACGATATAACCGGTGGGCAGAGGGCCTTGATCCAGGATGGGACCACGGAATATCTGGTATCGCCCGGAGACGAGACGGCGATGCTGGCGCAGGCGCGGCAGGTCCTGGGCCAGGATAACGCCGGCATCCGGACCCGCGCCAGGCGATTTATCGAGGAAAACCATTCCAGCGGGAGAATGGCCAGGGATTGGCTGAAATTGTACAGGGAAATGCTGCAGATTCCCCTGCCCTGAGCGTAGTTAATCAAAATTGACTATCTGGGCCTGGTGGGACTTTAATAGCAATTACAATTAGGCGGGTAGAGTCTCAAGAAAAGAGTGGTCTACCCGCCTATCTTTTTTTGAGGCTCTCCCGCCAGGCTTTGCAGACGTGAAAGGAGCCATATGAAAGAAGGAACCTGCAAGACGACGAAAAACGGGCGGAAGCTGTGCAAGAGGGGCGGCAAGGTCCAGTTCGTCAAGAAATGAGGTGACCATGGAAAAAATCGCCATTCTGGACAAAATACCCAAGTTTGAAGTCATGGGGATACCGGTCAGCGACGCTGCCAAGGGCATGCTCGCGGCCGGCGCGGCTGATGTGGTCTCCCTGGTAGCCGCCCGGTATTTCCCCCAAGCCCCCGGCTATGCCGTAAAGGGAGTCGAGGCGCTCCTGCTGCAGCAGAAGCCAGTCAAGCAGATATTGGGAGATGACGCCGCCAACGTGGCGTCGCTCATTCTTACCTACGAGGCCATGCGGGGCGCCTGGGACGGGCGGGCCAAGGTCCGCAATGAGCTGGCCAAGCTGGTGGGCAAGATTCTGCCCCCGCCGGCAACGCCGGCGACCAATCCCCCGGGCCAGCCGGCTACGCCGCCAGCAGCCGGCAGCAGCCCGGCCGCATCCGCTGAGGACCAGGAAACTTTGAGGCTTCTGGGCCAATAAGAAAAAGGAAAAGGGAGATAGCAAATGCCCAAGATTCGTGAAAGCAAGTTCGTCATCCATGAAGGGTCGACCGGGGTAACGCTGTCAGCCGGCACCGCCAACAGCGATACCAAGGTCTGGGAGTATCAGGTCCCGGACGGCATGGTCCTGAAGATCGACAAGGACTCCACTCTGGAGGTAAAGGACAACGGCGCCACCGAGTCCGCCAACTCCTCCCGGGTCAAGCTCCAGTTCCTCACGCCCAACCAGCGCCGGACCGAGGTCATTGCCGAGTGCACGTACAACGACGTGAAGCAGAACCAGGACCAGAATCTGAAATATCACCTCGGCGAAGCGGGCCAGGATCCGTGGTTGGTGCCGCCGCGGTCGCTGGTGCAGCTTTTGATCAAAAGCAGCCAGGCACTGGCCACCACTACTACCACCGTGGTCCTCAGCGCCAAGTCCCGCGAAGTCATCGAATGATCCCCGCGACTGGCGGAGTTTGACCGAAAGGAGATCTCGATGAAACCTTTTGAGGCGCGGGTACTGGTCACTCGGGGCCTACTGGCGCGGCCGCTGGACGAGGCCGCGCCAGTAGGCCCCGAGCCCGATTTCATTACCGACGAGGACTACGAGCAGGGTCTGGTGGAGATCACCTATTACCCGGGATTCTGGGATGGGGACATTTCGGATTACAGCTTCATTGCCTCTGGGCCGCCCGGGCTCCGGCCGCTGATCCGTTCGACGGTGAAGCGCCAGCTCGAGCTGCAGGACCTAACCCTGCTGTCCATCGACATCAAAGAGACGCCCACCCAGCAGTTTTTCGGCCTGCCCGTCTGGGGGAACTACGCTGTCCGGGTTTTCTACCATGACAGCCCCTTTGCGCCCCTGGTGATCGCCGCCCTGATACCCCTGATCAAACTGGCCCTGGTCGCCATCGGCGCCATGATTATCGCCTGGAAGGTCTCGGAGATGGTCCGATCGGTATCGGCCACCGGGCAGACGACAGAGGAACGGAAGAAGATCGAGCGTACCGCGGAGATCGTGGCTTTGCTGCCGGAGTCTGAGCGCCAGCAGGCCATCACCGAGCTGGCCAAACCGGGCGGCCCGATAGGGGCGCCACTCCCGGCGCCGGCGCCCGATCCGACCAAGCCGCCTCCCAAGGACCCGAACAGCCTGGGGGCGCAGATAGAGAGCATTGGCAAGGTCGCCCTGGTCGGGTTCGGTCTTTATATGCTGGTAACGGAGCTGCCATCCATCAAGGAGGGCATCGGATCATCCATCCGAGGAAAGAAATGATATGGGCGTTCCCAGTCTGAGCCTGGCGGTCCCCGCCAACACCCTGGAACAGAGCCCCGCCAGTCAGAGCATCACGCTCGGGGAGGGCTACTTTCGCGGCCTGCTGGTCCAGTTCCCCCGGGGCTGCGAGTTTCTGGTCAAGCTGGCCTGTTATCTGAGCACCACTTTTTCCTCGAAGGAACGGGTGCTGCCCTCGGAGTCGTTCCAGGAGACCGTCAACTACATCGCCCTGGACGACTGGGTGGGCGAGCTGCCGGTAGACCTGGACATAACCAAGGCGTCTACCTTCTGGGCGGAAGCCTGGAACGATGACGTGCAGAATACTCATACGATAAAGGTCATCCCGGTGATCCTGCCGCTGGCGGACTCGCCGCGAAGGAGGGGGAGCTGATGGCTATCGGACGTCCTGATTTCTCTCCCATCGGAGCCATACAAAAAATCACCCCGCTCCATAACCAGGCCTTCACCAGCGGCAATGATCTCCTGGGGAGCGTATTGACGCCGGTCTATGCGCCCAGCGTCTTCAGGCTACAGGTATGCATCGATGCCGCCAACCTCCTGTATGTCCGTTTGACCCGCGGCGGCAACACCCAGGTCCTCGACCCCTTTGTCCGGATGGGGGCTAACATAATGTACACCTTCGACCTGCTGGTGGACGCCGGGGACACCGTGAATTTCCGGTTCGCCCTCTCTTGCACCGTCAAGTCGTTCAAGGTCATCGAGATACAGCCGGAGTTTGCCAAGTTCCCGCCAATTGGGGGGCAGAGCATAATTGACTGGGGCGGCGTCAATCTGGACCCGCGCAATATCTCCGCTGACCTCCAGGTACTTACGGATCTGGTCAAAGCTGGCGACAACGCCGATGGCGTGGCCGAAGGCAGCGCCAATATCCTCGAGACACTCTCCCGCCGCTACAGCTACAACGGCGCCACCTGGGACCGGTCCCGCGGGAACCAGGAGATACAACTCCTGGCCAGCGCCACCCGGGCCGCCGCCGTGGACAGCGCCATATTGACCAACTACGACAAGTCCCACCTAACCATCCTTTTTAAGGTAACCGCCCGGACCGTGGGTGCGACGCCACTGCTCCGTCTGGACTTAGTGTGGTACCATCCTAACGGGACTTCCTCCGTATTTACCACAGGGAACTTTGATCCCGTGGTGGATGAATTCTTTCTGATATTCGGACCGGGGGTGGCGAGCATTGTCACGGGCACTTTCAACCGGGTGGTTAAGATGCTGATCCCCTGGCCGGCGCCGCGCCGGCTGTACCTCGCCCCGGTATACATCCAGGACATTACGGACCTGACGTATTCCATTGGGGCCATCCTGTCATAAGCATGAAGATCAAGGCGACGTATTACTCAGGCGATGGTAGCCTCCAGGTTCAGGTTACCAAAGCCGATGGCGTTCTTTTGGCGGGACCATATGAGTGGCCTGCCAGCATGCCCCTGGCGGCCGTCGCACTGGAGACCAGGCGGCTGATCGAAGCCCATCTGCAGAAAACCAAACAGCCGGCTATGTCGCCCCTGGCCGGTCTCGATGGGGCGGACCTATCATGAAATCAGCCGGCTGGTTACTTTGGAGGTTGGCTCAGTAAAATGTCCCAAGAGATTCAGGTTGTCAGCGTCACAGCTAATCCGGCGCCCGGGCCAGTGGCGTCGGGCGCGAGCCTTATCTTTACCATAACCTTCTTCAATAACAAACCGTTTGCCCAGGCCCCGTATTTCAGCTGGCTCCAAGCCACCATCGTTGACCAGACGGGCCAGGAGACGTTGACGCCGGCCATTCAGGTGCCTAACCAAACAGTCGGTACGGTTATCAGCAGACCCGTGACCATTGACAGCCAACACCTTACCTGGCAAGTACGCGTCCCCGCAGCGGACTATAACAACGTCTTTACCTACACGCTGACGCCGGTGGCCATCAGCGTGGCTGAGAAGGGCAACGGCAGGTGGGAGGTCAGGTCGGCGCAAAGCATGCCCGGGATCCGGGTCTATGGAGATCTCGCCCTGCCGGCGAGAGGATACGCCACCATCCAGGACGCGTTGACCATTGCCCAATCCTTGGGTCAACAAAGGGAACTCACTGCCGAACAAAAAGAGGCGGGCGACCTCTTGGCCCTGGGGGGCCTGGTGATCCAGGACGCCATGTTCATAGCGCAGTGGGTCGCTTCACCCCAGCAAGTAGTCGAGGAGGCCAATGACAGCTCGAGTCCTCGTCTGGGGGCCTTCTTGCGGCGGATCAATCGTCCTATAGTACCGCCACCAGCGCAATCCCCACCGGTGGGTCCAACGCCGGTCCCCATAACTACTCCGCCCCCAGGAGGTAACATGCCTAATGGACCATCCGGACAAATACTTAGTGTGAAGGTGACTCCGCCAGGCAATGCAGCGGCGAAGGATTTGCTTCCCAACATACCCAGCGGAGCGCAGACCGCGCCAGCGGTTGTCAGCGGGACCATGTCCATTGTCGCCACGGTGAAAAATGCCGGAGACTCGTATGGCTTCTACCGGATCAAGGTGGAGTCATATGACCAGAGAGGTCAACCCAGGGATAGCAGCCAAGGCGAAGAGATCTACATCAATCCGGACGAGACCAAGGAGCTCTCCTGGACGGGATGGGGGACGGTCGGTTACAGCCACCGGGTCCAGGTCCTTGAGTTTGCGGCGATGAAGTGGTACACCCACTTCACCCTGGGCGACGTGCCGGCCCCTTCTCCTGCGCCGGCGCCTTCGCCTATAGTTCCTATTCCGCCGGTAGCGCCGAATCCAAAGCCGTCCCCGGTCCAGCCTCCGCCTCCCGGGAACGAAGCGAAGACAGCTGCCGGCGCTGGACTGGCTGGACTGGCCGTGGTTCTGGTATTAGTGGCCGCGGCTCTTTCTTGGTCCCGGTCTAAGAACAAGAGGCTAGTTTGACTGAAGAAGCCATCAGCAACATCCTCGAGCGCCTGACCGCCCTGGAGCAATCCGTCCTGAAGAATTGCGAGGCCATAGCCGCCACCACGGAGGCCATCCAGGGGCTGAAGACTGCCATCTCCCTGACCCAGCGCAGCAACCCGACCACGGTCCTCCTGGTCAAGTGGGTCATTGCCCCGATGCTCGTCATCGTTGGCGGGGTGGTGGGTATCAAGCTGGTCTTTCCTGGGTTGGGGGGATAGTCCTTCTCCCCTATAAACCCCACATTTTGTGTCGGCCTAGATCCGCGACTGTCGCCCCGGGGCGCCCCGCTTTAAATCTCTCTAAATCATCCCCTTCAAAAAGTGTAAAAATACACTAAAAACGCGAGAAAAACATGCCTCGCGGCCTCCAAAAAAATTCGTAAAAATGTCCTCGCGGCGGCGGCGAAGCTGGGGAATGCCTCCGGAAATTTTCGGTAGATAGGGAGTCGGGGTGGACGGATTTGAACCGTCGGCCACCTGAACCCCATTCATGAAGCCAAAAATGACGAATTATAGATACGAATTATTTTAATTCCCGTATGAAATTCAATAATTCGTGCTC
>JACQUA010000196.1 GCA_016210565.1 Chloroflexota bacterium | reverse complement strand
GGCCTGATCATCCTGCTGGCAGCGAGCATGGCCTTCGGCCCAGGTCAAGGGCTACTCGCTGCGCGTGCGCAAACGGGCGCATTGATAGGCATTCAGGCCAGCGACGGCTCTGCCTTTACATATCAAGGCCAACTGAAATCCGGCGGCTTGCCGGCCAGTGGGAGCTTCGACTTCCAGTTCAAGCTGTGGGATGCTGCGAGTGGCGGTGGGCAAGTCGGCAGCACTCAAACGGCTAGCTCAGTTAGCGTGAGCAATGGTCTATTCAGCGTGGCTTTGAACGATACCGGGTAGTTTGGCGGCAACGCTTTCGACGGCACCGCCCGCTGGCTGGAGGTCGCGGTAAGGCCATCTGGCAGTGGCAGCTACACGACGCTCACGCCGCGGCAAGCTCTCTCGGCAGCGCCCTACGCCCTCTACGCCAGCAACGCCGGGAACGCCAATACCGCTATCAGCGCCACCATTGCGACCACGGCTACCTATGCGCTCAACGCCCAACCCAAATACCAGCGCACGGTGGTCGTGAGCCCGGTTGGCACGGACACCCAGAACGGCACGGCCCTGCTCAACGCCCTCGCCAGCATCACCACTGCCTCGGCCACCAACACCTGGCTGCTGAAGATCGAGCCGGGAACCTACGATCTCGGTTCCAGCTCGCTGGGAATGAAGGAATGGGTCGACATCGAAGGCTCGGGCGAACTGGCCACAAAGATAAAGAGCAGCGATGTCGTGATTTGGGGCACCAACAACGCCGAGCTCCGCTTCCTCACAGCCGAGAGCGCCGGCGGAGCTTCGGCGAAGGCTATCTGGATTGCGAACGCCTCGCCGCGCCTCACGCACATCACCGCCCGCGCCCTCGCCTCGGGTGGCGGCTATACCATCGCCCAGGGGGTGACGAACGACAACGCATCTCCGACGATGACCGACGTCACCGCCTGGGCGTCTGGTGGTAGATCATGGAACACCGGCGTCGCCAACTATTCCGGCTCGATGCCGACGTTGACGAACGTCACCGCCTCCGCCGTGCAGGATGGGTACCAGCCCAATTACGGCGTGTACAACTCAAGTTCTTCTCCGATCATGGTGAACGTGTTCGCTACTGGCGATGGGATGAACGGGAACGACAGATACGGCATGTACAACTATAACTCGTCGCCAACTATTCGAAATAGCAGCATCGTCGGCAAGTGGGGTTACGGCATCTACAACACCGGATCTGACAGCTCCTACACGGCCAAGATAGACAACTCGCAGATCTCCGGCGGCAGGTACGCAGCCATCTACAACACTGAAATCCCCTATACGGTCCTAGAAGTCCAGACGGAAAGCCCGTTCTGAGCTGTCATATCCAAGACCCTGGTTTCGGTAACGACCATCCGTTCGCGACAATTGCCAGCGCCATAATGATAGATAGTGGAGGGCAAAAATTATCTTTCCTGCCGTATCGGCCTCGGATTAGTCCCATTTTGGTGGCCACCAGCGTAAGATTTGCCACTGTAGCCGCCATTAACAACTGGAATAGGGTCTTCGCTCGACCAAAGTAGCGCGCTTGCCTCACACCTAACTGCATCAACCGTCCTATGCGGTGTTCAACCACCTGTCTCATCTTGCGGTAAGGAAGGAACGCCTCGCTTTTCTGAAACTCCCTCGCCTCTTGTAACAGCGCCTCCTGAGGATGAAGACTAACTGTCCTCCCATTTCCAGATCGCCCGGCTACGCACTCCGACCGCAACGAGCAGGCTTCGCACACTTCCCTGTCAAACTGGAAGGCATACAGTTGGATGTCCTTCCCTTCGTAATCTGTCTGCTTTCCCTTGCGCACCAGTACCCTGCATTCTTGCCCTGCGGGACACCTACAGGTCTTCGTCTCTAGGTCGATCCGAAAATCCTCCTTGGGGAAATGCTTTCGGTTAGGCCGCCCTCGAACCTTTGCCACTAACTTCCGATTCGCCTCGGCAAACTCCTGTCGTGTCTTCCCATCCCCATAGGCACAATCGCCTATCGTTTCTTCGACCTCGACCTCGGCATTCTCTTCTGTCTCTTTCACCAACGCCATTGCCTGCTCTTTATCCGGCGCATTCCCACCTAATACCGTCGCCGCAGTTATCAGCTGGCTCTCACCATCCACAGCCACCGCCGCCTTGTGCCCATCAAAGCGCTTCGCTTTGCTCTTCCTCCCGTGCCTCATCTCCGGGTCTGCTACTGACACTATCCGGTTACGACTTACCCCTGCCTTCAGTTCTGCTACCCCCGGTTTCCGCTCCACGTCTTGCAAAAGCAACTGCCCCAACAACTCCGCCGCCTCCACCACGCGTTTTCTCTCGTCACTTTCTTCCCCATAACACCCCATCGTCTCCCTTGCCGTTTCCAGCAGACGATCGGCATCGGCTACGATCCCATTCAGGAACTTCTGCCTAGCCTTAGCATCATCCCAGTCAATAGTCGCTTCCCCTTTGATGCTGCTGCCAAAGTAACGAATCAGATCATGCTCAGTAGCCCAATTCTCGGGCTCTATTCCCATCAAATCAGCAAACACTCTAATCAGCTTGACTATCCCTTCGGCCAGAAGATTGTAGGTGTCCTTCACCGCACCACGCCCCAGTATGTTGCTGGTGTCCAATACCGCCTTTATCTTGCGCTTCTTTTGGTATCCGCTCTCACGGGCATACCTTAGACTCTCCTGAAACAGAGCCCGCATCCTCTCGTGAAGGACCAACTGCGCTCGAAATACCTGCAACGTGCTCTTGGCAAACGGACGGTCCTCAATGCCTATGCCCAACGCTACCTTCCAGCGGAGGTCGTAGTCGGCTCGCGCCTTGGCTTCTTCGTCCGAGACACCTTCGTACGTCTGAAGCAACAGTGCCGTAGCCAACATACTTGGCGGTACACTCACCCGTCCATTGTCGGCACAGTATATGGCCGCAAACAACTCATCCTTGAATAGTTGGTCTCGTTGGCTGGCCAAGAAGCCGTAGAAGGTGTCGCACCCAACAAAGTCGATGTGAAGGTGGTCAGCGTCGAACAGCCCACGCTGTTTGGAGCGTTTACCAAGCATACTACACCTCTAGCGCATGTTAGAATGTATTATGCTATATATCATCCTAGCAAGCAAGACTTTTCGGCTGCGTTTCTAGCTATGGGTGAGCCCAGAGCGGAGACAAAGCATTCTTCGAAAGGAGAGAAGTAAATGACCCTAGTAACCTCCATGCCCTCGATGACTCTGACGGAGGCCTTTGAGGCCTTCCCCAACATCGAGAAGGTCCTTGTCCTGAGGACCGATATGACCCGGATGGGGATCGAGTACACCCGGGCCGCCCGAGATGAGATAAACAAGCTGGAGGACATTCACTTCAGGGGAGCAGATATCTTCAGT
>JACQUA010000191.1 GCA_016210565.1 Chloroflexota bacterium | reverse complement strand
GTGGTCATTGCTGGGGCGACGGTGTTGGTCGTAACTATGAAACCGTTAGGAATCCTCGGCTCAATAGAGCCGCTATTGGTGCTTCCCGAGGTCACGGACCCGAAAGCCTGGATCACCGATACCGTTCCCTTTATGGATAAAGACCGTACCGGTTTTAGTATGATAGCCAGCTTCCAAAGGTTCGTCCTCATTAACACGGACCTGGTCAGTCAGGGAGAAATAACTTCCTATAAGGACATCTTGAACTCCAGGTGGAAAGGAAAAATGGTTTACTTCGACCCGACTATCACCGGCTCGGGCAATGCTTTTATTAGGTTCCTGGCCACGGACGTATGGGGTTTGGAAGGCACCAAGGATTTCATGCGACAACTGGCAAAACAGGACCCCGCTTTCACCCGCGAAAAAAGACTTTCGGCCGAATGGGTAGCTCGAGCAAAGCATCCGGTAGGGATAGCCCCGGACCGCGGTGTAGTCATCGACTTGATGAGAGCCGGCGCTCCGATTGTGTTCGTAAAAGCGGCGGAGGGAGGAATTACAGGCACATCCGGTGGCGGGCTAGGAGTAGTAGCGAGGATGGCCAATCCCAACGCCACCAAGCTCTTCGTGAACTGGCTGTTGAGCCGCGAGGGACACGCCTCGTTCATCAGAGTGTACGGCCAACCAGGCACCAGGAAAGACGCCCCCAGGGAAGGCATCCCCAAGGAGATGTTCCCCGAACCGGGAGAGAAGGTCTTTATGGAAAGAGAGGAATCAATACTGTTCCAGGACGAAATGATGAAAGCCGCCAAAGAGATCTTCGGCTCCCTGTTGAAGTAGATCCTGTGCAATCATGAAACTGGATATCAGAGAATGGCTCCAGCAAGTTCGGGCAATCGAACCGCTAGTCACCATCGAGGGGGCGGACGCCCATTTGGAAATTGGCGCGGTTACCCTCGAGAATGTGAAAAATGAGCATTGTCCGGCTATACTTTTCGATCCCGTTTTGGGCTATGAACCGGGCTATGGTGTATTGACCGGGAGCGTCACCACGCCGGCCCGTACGGCCACGACTTTGAACCTGCCGGCGAACTATTCCAAATTGGAACTCCTCCAGTCGCTGCGAAGCCGGCTAACAGAGTGGAAGAATCGGGCTCCTGGTTTCCAGCCTGAGGTTGTCCCGGGCGGGGCAGTGACACAAAACATCCAGGAAGGGAAACAGGTCAACATCAGCCTGTTTCCGTCCCCCTGGTGGCACGAAGAGGATGGGGGTCGGTACATTGGGACAGGATGCGCAGTTATCACCCGCGACCCAGACACCGGTGAGGTTAACCTGGGTGCTTACCGCAACATGGTCCAGGACGACAAAACGGTTTTGGTACAGGCCGCTCCGGGGAAGCACGGCCGCCTGGACTGGGAGAACTACCACTCAAAGGGACAGGACTGTCCCATCGCTGTTTCCGTAGGACATCATCCACTGGTCTTCGGTATCGCGGCTATCTCCGTCCCCAGGGGAATGGAATACGAGTTCATGGGAGCCATCGCCGGAGAACCCGCCCGGGTCATACGCGAAGAAGTCACGGGGCTTCCTATCCCTGCCGACGCCGACATCGTACTGGCCGGCTGGTGCCGTCCCGAAAAGCTCGCTCCCGAAGGTCCTTTCGGAGAGTGGACTGGTTACTACGTGAGCGCGGAAAAACCATTGGTGCCTGTAATTGATGTTGAACGCGTGTACTTTCGGAACAACCCGATTCTTCTCGGGTCGCCGCCCGGCCATCCCAACGACTATGGTTGTTTTACCGATCTGATAACGAGTGCGCAGCTACATAACGAATTGTGCCAGATAGGTATTCCGGACGTGATCGGTGTCTGGTTAAGTGACGCCGCCGGCGCTCAAATAATAATCGTTTCGCTGAAACAGAGATACGCGGGACATGCCAGGCAGGTGGCTATCCTGGCAAATCAGAGCGCCACTGGCCCCGCCTTAAAGCGATACGTTATCGTGGTTGACGAGGATATAGATCCTACGGATATCCAGGATGTGATGTGGGCCGTGGGCACCCGGGCGGACCCGGAAAAGGCGATCGATATCATGCGAAACTGCCGCAGCACTCAAAATGATCCTCTGATCCGCCGCCCTACCCAATCCTACTCTAATTCTCGAGCGATTATTGATGCCTGCAGGCCTTTTGAATGGAAGGATGAATTCCCTCACAGTATCGCCGTCAGCGGCGAATTGAGGGAGAAAGTCGCCAAGAAGTGGGGCCACTTGCTGCGGCTCTGAATACTTGGGATCGATGGTTCAAACAAGAAGGTCGCGTTACGGTCATTGGCGGACCACTGGGAACGGGGCAGAATGCC
Source organism: Chloroflexota bacterium (assembly GCA_016210565.1). Lineage (GTDB taxonomy): Bacteria > Chloroflexota > Dehalococcoidia > JACQUA01 > JACQUA01 > JACQUA01. The sequence continues at coordinate 1,697 of JACQUA010000191.1, read as the reverse complement.
ACCACCGTGATTGGGCTCGCCGTGCCACTAAAGTTTTCCTTCCGCTTTCAACTTCTCGACAATGTCCCGCTCCAGTACTTTCTTGTCAACCTTGAGCTGGCCCTCTATTCGGGGGATATGGTCCGTGAACTCGATTCTCTCCGGCAGTTTGTAAAGCGCCAGCTTCTTGTCCCTCAAAAACGATAGTATCTCCTCAGGTGTGACCTTCGCCCCGTCGGCCGGAACGACATAGGCGCAACATTTTTCGCCCATGAGAGGGTCGGGCATCTTCACCACCGCCGCATCAGCCAGCTTCGGATGGGTACGAAGCAATTCCTCGACCTCGATAGGATAGATGTTTTGTCCCCCGCGGATTATCATGTCCCGTTTCCGGCCAACCAGGACCAGGTTCCCATCTTTGTCCCATTTGCCCAGGTCCTCGGTATTGATGTAACCGGTCTTCCAGGCCTCGAGCGTCCCCTTCTCATCCTTGTAGAAGCCCGGCGGGCAGGCGGCGCCCCTGCCCCATACCTCACCGACCTCGCCATAGGGGACCTCTTTCCCCTGCTCGTCGACGATGCGGAATTCGCTCCCCGAAATCGGTTTCCCCACCGTCACATGCCGGACATCGAACGGGTCGCCCAGCGAATGCATGGTGGAGGGATCGTGGTCTATGCCGCCATACACCTGGTATATCGGGCATTTCAATTTCTTCTCCACCTCTATGCCCGCCTGGTAGGGCAACGGCGCCCCTGCCGTCTGGACAAACCGCAGCGAGCTAAGATCATATCTGGCGAAGTCCGGGTGCTCAGTCATCATCTGGAGCATGGTGGGAACAAACACGGCAAAGGTAATTCTCGCTTTCTCTATCAGCCTCAGCGCGTCCTCGGGGGCAAATTTCTCCAGTATGGCCACCCTGGCGCCCACCTGCGGCGACCCGTAATAGACCGGCGTGTTCGGCCCTGCCGGGGCCGGCAGGAACATTCCCAGGGTATCGGCCTCGGTCAGCTTCAGCCGGGTCATCCAGTCCCTTCCCTGCCACAGGCGCGAACAGGCAGCGTGCTCCACCAGCTTGGGCATGCCGGTGGTGCCGGTGGTGTGCACGATCAGCGAGGTCTCGGTCGAGGAGAACGTCCTCGCCTTCAAATGGTCCGGTGGATATTTCGCCTCGAAAGGATGTTCGGCCATTTCAACCAGAGAAACCGTCCCCTTGACCTGCCGCTCGCCGGAGATAATGCAGTGTCTTGGCGGGGGAATGTTCGACCGTATTTCTTCCAGCATCTGGAAATAGTTGAAACCGGCGAATTCGAACGGAATAACCAGCGCCACGGGCCGGGCCTTGTTGATGATGTATTCCATCTCCCGGTGCCGCAACGTCCGGGTGGCTACCACCCCCAGGATGCCGGCCTTCTCGCAGGCAACCCTCAATAAGAATAGTTCGACCGATGGGGGAAGCTGGATCACGATCACCTCATCCCTTTTTATTCCCAGATCGGCAAATCCCAGGGCATACCTGTCTATCCTCTGTTTGGCCTGCGACCAGGTGAGCCTGGTAGTCGAATCCAGGATTGCTTCCCTGTCCGGGTATTGCTTTGCCCTGGCATCCCAGCACTCGCTGAGGGTAGCCTCCGTCCAGTATCCCTTGCCGGAGTATTCTTCAATTAATTTTGGGGTATAAAGTATTCCCCTGGGCATTTAGTATCTTGCCTCCTCAGTCC
>JACQUA010000190.1 GCA_016210565.1 Chloroflexota bacterium | reverse complement strand
GGGTGACAGTCACCAACCCGGGTGCAAAAGACCCTTCGACTTCGCTCAGGGTGACAGTCACCACACGCGGCCGTCAGGAACAACGGAACAGTTATTCGAAATCATTCGTTCGAAATTTGCGGATTAACAACGGCGTCCTTCTGAGACCAACATGGGATTTTTTGGCGAGTTCAACTACAAGGTAGACGATAAGGGACGTGTCCCTCTACCCCCGCGGTTCCGCGAGGAGTTGAACAAGGGCATGTACCTTACCCGCGGCGTGGACGGATGCATCGTCATCTACCCCCTTCCCGAATGGGAAAAGGAAAGCGCCAGGGTATCTGCCATGCCGGACAACGACGCGGGCAGGGCCCATAAGAGGCTCTTCTTCTCAGGTGCCAACGAACTGAAAATGGACCGCCTGGGACGAATCGCCCTCCCCCCTTCCCTGCGCAAGGATGCCGAAATAGGAGACACGGTCGTCGTCATAGGGGCCAACCTCACCGCCAATCTGTGGTCGCCCGAAAAATGGGAGGCCGAAAAAGCCCGCGCCCTGGCGCAGGCATGGAACACCGCAGAAAAGATGTCCGGGGCGGACCGTCCCTGAGAGCGCCGGATAAAGATGAATGTCTTGATGCTCGAACGTGAACTCCACACACCGGTCCTGACAGAAGAAGTAATAGAAGGGCTGGTCCCCCGGGCGGGCGGGAGCTACATCGATTGCACTCTTGGCGCCGGGGGGCACGCCGCTGCTGTCCTGGCCCGGATCCTGCCGGGTGGCAGGCTGCTGGGCATCGATGCCGACCCCGAAGCCATCGCCGCCGCTCGCGAAAGACTCAGCCGCTTCGGGGATGCCGTGGTCCTGGTCAACGGCAACTTCGCCTTCCTGGAAGACATCGCCAGGAGCAATCATTTCTATCCGGTGGATGGGATTCTCTTTGACCTGGGCCTCTCTACCATGCAACTGGAAAGCAGGTCAAGGGGGTTCAGCTTTCAGAAGGACGCCCCCCTGGACATGCGCTTCGATCCCTCCCAGCAGCTATCCGCGGACTTCATCGTCAATCACGCCAAAGGAGAGGAATTGTTCGATATCATCCGCAGCTACGGCGAAGAGCCGGCGGCCCGAAAGATAGCCCGCTCCATCGTCGCCGCCCGCCCCGTAACCGGTACTCTCGACCTGGCCGGCGTCATCGAAAGGGCTACCGGAGGCGTCCGGGGCCGCATACATCCCGCCACCAGGACGTTTCAAGCCCTCCGCATAGCCGTGAACGCCGAGATCCCCAACCTCCAGAGCGCCCTCCGCCAGGCAATCAGCCTGCTGGTATCCGGCGGGAGGCTGGCAGTCATCAGCTATCATTCCCTGGAAGACCGCGTGGTGAAGATATATTTAGTCCGGGAGGCCCGCGGCTGCCTCTGCCCTCCTGAAGTATTGAAATGCCTGTGCGGGCATCAGCCCGCTCTGAGAATAGTCAACAGAAAAGTAATCAGACCAAGACCGGAGGAGGTAGCGGCCAACCCCCGGAGCCGCAGCGCCCGGCTGAGAATAGCAGAGAAGCTGGCCGCGACCGGGTCACCGGCCGGGCCGGGCGACCCACCAGTAGGACAGGCGTCCGGCCTGTCCGCCCGAAGCGCGACGGTCCCTGTCGACCCACCAGTAGGACAGGCGTCCCTGCCTGTCCACTCCACACCCGGTGGTACGTCTCGACTCAGCAGCAGGTCAAGCGTCTCCGCCTGTCCGCCAGGCAACAGACGCCCCTCGCCAATAAGGAGACTTTCATGACAAAGAAGTCCCGGCTTTCTTTCAAATTGCTCGTCCTGGCATCATTCCTGCTGTCGCTGGCAATCTCCACAGCCTGCGTCAAAGACGGCTCCACCGCCTCTGTCAGCGCCACCGCCGCCAATATGGTTACCGATACCAGGACCTTCAGCGTGGCCGCCGGCAAGTCCGTGGTCTTCTACGTCCGCGCCGAGCCCAAGGACGCTATGGAGGCTTCCTTCAACATCCAGGGCGGCGACGACGACGTTGACGTTTATGTCAAGGACCCGCTGGGCAATTTCACTGTGGAGAAAAAACGCGCCACCGATACCGGCGCCTTCGCCTTCTTCTCTACCGCGACCGGCTACCACCAGGTAGTTTTTGACAACACGTTTTCCACCAGCGCCAACAAGCTAGTCTGGTTGAAAATAAATCATCCCGGCCGAGGAGGAATAGTGCCTTGAATTTCCTCTCTGGCAAAAGAGGAAATTACAGAGGTGTTATCCTATGAGACTATAACACACCCCGGCTCCTGGACAGACTGCGAAGGCGATGCCGTTTCCCGGCAACACAAAAAAATTCTTAGCCGAGCCCTAAGAACTACCATGCCAAAACGTTGCCAAACGGCATCACCTTCCGCAGGTCCAGGACCGCCAAGAGGGCGAGGTAATTGCCGCAAATAGGACAACTTCTATTTCTGAAATCAATAAGTCCTAAAAAATCTTTAAAAAAAGGAGGAGGCAAATGGCAAAAAAAAGTATCTATTCTGCCATCGATGTGGGCACTACCAAGACCTGTGCCGTACTGGCGAACATCAGCGAAAACAACGCCATGCGCATCCTGGGCGTGGGTGTCGCTCCTACCCGCGGCGTACAAAAAGGTATCGTAGTCAACATCGATGAAGCCAAAATCGCTATCAAAGAGGCCGTCAGGAAGGCCGAGCATTCCAGTGGTCTGAAAATCGAATCAGCCTGGGTAGGAGTTACCGGACGGCACATAAGCTGCACTAACAGCCGGAGCGCCGTCGCCATCTCCCGCGGCGATCGACTTGTGGCATCCGATGACCTCGGCCGGGTCCTCAGCGCGGCCAAAAGCATCGAAGTGGAAGGCGACCGGCAACTGCTCCACGTCATTCCCCGCCAGTATATCCTGGACGGCAACGTGGGGGTCAAGAACCCGGTGGGTCTGCACGGTTTCAGACTGGACGTGGATGCCCATATCATTACCGCCGCTGCGGCAGCGGTGCAGAACGTGGTCAAGTGTATCCGCAGCCTCAACATCGAGGTAGAGGAACTGGTGCTGGAGCCCCTGGCCAGCGCCGAAGCGGTCCTCAGGCCTGACGAAAAGGACGCCGGTGTGATCCTGGCCGATATCGGGGGAGGCACCACCGACATCGCCGTCTTCCGCGACGGCAGCGTCTGGCACACTTCGGTCATCTCCGTCGGTGGCTACCAGATCACCAGGGACATCGCCATCGGCCTCGGCATCCCCTTCAACGTGGCCGAAGAGCTCAAAAAGAAATATGGCAACCTTTCCTATGACAAGCCGCCCGAAGCCGAGAAGGTAGAGACCACCGGCCTCGGCATCGGCGACGGGCACAGCATCCTGCGGCAGGACCTGGACGACATCATCCGGGCCCGCGTGGAAGAAATACTGCGGCTGATACCGATGGAGCTGCCGCCTTCCGAGTATTCTTCCCTGTTGCCTGCCGGCCTGGTGCTCACCGGCGGCGCTGCCAACCTGCCCGGCACCGAAATGCTGGCCCAGGACATCCTGCACATGCCCGTCAGGGTCGGCGTCCCCACCGGCATGGCGGGACTTTCGGACATCCTGTATGACCCCGCCTATTCCACCGTGGTGGGACTGGTGCTCTGGGCCATGCACCACGCCAAGGACGAGCCCAGGCAACCGCAGGGCTTCTCCCGGGGCAAGGCCGAATCACTGGCCAGGTATATGGCCACCCCAATCCGTCGCTTATTAGAAAAATAAGGAAGAGAGGAGGAAACAAGAAATGGCAAAACAAACTTTCGTTCCAAACCCGGCTAGAATAAAGGTAATCGGCTGCGGCGGCGCCGGCTGCAACGCGGTCAACCGCATGGTCCAGGCCGAGATACACGGGGTTGATTTCATCCAGGCCAACACCGACGCCCAGGCCCTGATGCTCTGCCTGGCGCCCACCGTTATCCAGCTCGGCGAAAAGTGCACCCGCGGGCTCGGGGCCGGCGGCGACCACACCATTGGCGCCAAGGCCGCCGAGGAGTCCCGCGACCAGATCCGCGACGTTCTCAAGGGCGCCGACATGGTCTTCGTTGCCGCCGGTATGGGCGGCGGTACCGGGACCGGCTCCGCGGCCGTGGTGGCCGAGATATCCCGGGACATCGGCGCCCTCACCATCGCCGTGGTCACCAGGCCTTTCGCCTTCGAGGGCGTCCATCGCCGCGATGTCGCCGAAGACGGCATCGAGCGACTGGTGTCCAAGGTGGATACCCTGATCATCGTCCCCAACGACCGGCTCCTCCAGCTTTGCGACGCCAAGGTCGGCGTGGACAACGCCTTCAAGCTGGCCGATGATGCCCTGAGGCAGGGCGTCCAGGCCATCGCCGAGGTCATCACCGTCCCCGGCATGATCAACCTGGACTTCGCCGACATCAAGGCCATTATGAAGGATGCCGGCCCCGCCTGGATGTCCATCGGCTCGGCCAACGGCCAGAACCGCGCCGTCGAAGCGGCCAAAAACGCCATCACCTCCCCGCTACTGGACTGCTCCATCGAAGGCGCCAGGGGCGTGGTCTTCACCGTCTCCGGCGGCAGCAGCCTGATGCTCCAGGAGGTCAGGGAGGCGGCAGACATCATCGCCAAGGCGGTCGACCCGGCGGCCAACATCATCTTCGGCGTCACCTACGACCCGAAGATGGACCAGGAGGTCAAGATCACCCTGATCGCCACCGGCTTCGTCCAGAAGCGCGGCCCAATGAGCGGCCCCAAGGAAGAGGAGATCCGGGCGGCCCTGACCCGCAGCCTCAAGGACGAAAGCACTCTGGATGTGCCGTCCTTCCTCCGCATGCCGGCGACGCAGCGCCGCACCCAGGTCCTCACCCAGGCCTACAAAGCGGCCTCGGGGTCGCCTGTCCCGTCCTACTCGTCCAACCGCAACCCCTCGTCTCCCGGGCGCTAGTCCACATAGCGCCTTGTACCCCTGCTGGTGGAAGGCCGTCCGCGACTTCAGTCGGGACGGCCTTCTGCTTTTCCCCTTTCCTCTCCCACGACCGGCGAACCAAACGTCTCCTCTCCCTCGATGGGAGAGGACTAAGGTGCGGGTGACCTCCGCGTTGCGCTGGCAAGCCCACACCCAACGAATAGCCACCCGGACCACATCAGGGACGAAGAACGAAACGACACCCCGACTGAAAAACCCCAACAGGGCTTTCACTCCTCCTCGCTCATTGGTCATTCGGACTTCGTCATTTGCCGCTGACTGGTCACTCGTCATTCGGACTTCGTCATTTCCCCATCCCTCATTGCACGGTCACCATCCCGTCCACATCCGTCGCCGGTATGGCCACCCCATCGCTGTTGCTCAAGGTGTTGATGGTCAAATCCAGCGGTGTGGAGGTTCCGGATCCTCCGACGGCCGTCACGGCCAGGTAAGCCACTATGACATCCCCCATCGGACCGGGAATGTCCGGCTGGTAGGCGGTGAAGGCTACCGCGCCGGCAACGTTGTCTATCTTCCTGGCGGGGTTGGGGAAGGAGCCGGCCAGCACGTTGTCCACCCTGATGACCAGCGGGTTGAACGCCACCTTCACATCGTAGGCCCCCAGTCCCAGTCCGTCAGTAATGTTCTTGACCGTCACCGGGATTTGCGTGCTCCCGCCCGGGGGCAGGGTGGCAGACCCGACCTCCAGGGTGGTACTCTGGCTGGCGACACCGGAGCGTGAACCGGTCGAACTTCCCCCCTGGGGACCAAGTGCAATCCAGTTGAAAGAAGCGTCCCGCAGGTTCACCCGGTATTGGGCTATGAACAGGGCGTCATTAATGGTGATCTTCTCGTCGCGCTGGGGGCTGGCGGCATTGACGGGATGGACCAGGGCCGTGGTTTCACCCAGACCCCTGGTTCCAACCCGGTACTGGGCGATGAAGAGGGCGTCGTTCATATTCACCTCGCCTTCTGCCCTGGCGTCGCCCCTCTGCCAGGTGCTGACGTACGGAGCCTCCGGGGTGTAGTTGTCGCCGCCCGTTGACCTTATTCTCTGGAAACTCAGCGTCGCCTGGTAGCTCTGCGTGGCTGATCCGATCAACCCTGGGACTAGCTTGGCCACACTTAGAGGGGGCTGGGGCTGGCCGCCGGTTTGACTGCCTGTGAGTGTGGTCCGGGTACTGGTTATCTGCGAGGTGACGCCAAACGGGGCCACGGCGTGCACCGACTGCATCTGCACCCCCGCGCTGCTGTAGTCCGCCGTGGCGGCATACGACCCCACGCCTCCGGGTATCGGCGCCGGCCCCCCGATGCTCTCCCCGGTGTAATAGTTCTTCACCGCCTCGATCTTCACCGTGGTCGCGGCCCACCCGCTGATGACGTCTAAGGGGGGCAGCAAGGAAGTGTCCGGAACGGTGCTATTTGCCACCAACTTGACTTCCACCTTCGCAAAGGCGCTGTAGACATTCAGCTTCCCTGCACCCCAGGTATTGGCCTCCGGCGGGTCGCCTGTAAACCCATCCGTGGATGCCGTCGCCTTCAGCCTCGCCTCGATCCGGTCGTGCCGGCCCGCGGCCGGACCGGTATCCGCCTGCAGCATCAGCGCCGCCGCCCCCGCCACGTGCGGAGCCGCGGCGCTGGTGCCGCCCTCGGCCCAGGTCGCGTAGCGTCCGTGGGTGACGTCGTCGACCCCTCTGTAGGTACCCGTCACGCTGCCGCCCCCCGGGGCCGCTATGTCCACGATGGGCGTTCCGTCAATCCTGGGACCCCGCCCGCTGTAAGCCGCGATGGCGCCGGTCTGGTCGTTGTAGGCCGCCACCACGACGGCCTTGTCCGCGGTGGCCGGCCACATGACCGTTTTCGAAGGGTTCAGGTGGTCGGTGTATTCGATGCCGCCGTACCAGCAAGTGCTGTCCGAGATATCGTCCTTCAGGAAGCCGTTGGCCTCCAGCCCGGGAAGGGACGGGCTGGTAACGCCGAGGGTCCAAGTACCCGGGGCGGGGCTGCTCCCGTCGGCTTTGTGTATCTGTATGTCCGTCCTGCCCGTCTTCTTGCCGTTGGTGACCCGGTCCGACGCCCACCGGGACCAGCCCACCCGGTAGCCGTTCCAGTCAGTCCACTGCCACACCTCCTTGTACTCCGGCGGCGGCAGATCGAGATAGGCGCCGCCGCCCGGCGCGGTGAGGCGGTAGGCCAGGGCGCCCAAGTCGGGATTCTCGGTCCTCCACAGCACCGACTGGGTCACCTGGTAGCCGCCGGGGTTGGGAACTGAGAAACTCACGCTTGCGAACGGCGGGTTCGCCGAGCTTAAGGGCACCGACGGTATCACAAAATGCTTGCTCCTGCCGGTGTCCGGGTTGGCCGCGGCGTTGCCGGCAGGGATGACCTGCACAACCCCGGCATTGGCCTGGGCTGTCATGCCGGTTTCGGCTGCGTGCGAACCATCCATAAAGCGTTCAACCATTTCCCCGGCTTCGTAGAGCATAACATTCGCGCCGCGCTGCTGTGCCCACGATTGAAACTGTTCGAAATTCCCGGCGTACTTGCTGTAGATCAGGAGACCGCCGTCCCAGGCGCCGGGCTGTCCGGCAACCGGCTCCGGGGCCATGCCTACGTATTTTCTCAGGTTGGTGGTAGGCGTCGGGCTCCAGTCCCCCGCAGCAGCGATGCCCGCCACGAAGGTCCCGTGGTCCTGGGTGTCTCTGGGTGTCAGTATCAGGGGATTGTTGGCGCTCGACCGCTCCCTGTCCACCCCATCCGATCCCTTCGTCCTGAAGATCTTGGAGACCGACAGCGCGATTAGCTGTTCGCCCCAGTCCAGCGTGCTGTTCTGGTTGGTTTTGTTGACGATGAACAGCCGCTCCCCGTAAGACTTGTCGGCTTCCGCAAATCCCTTTTGTGGTCCGAAGTCCCTGACGCCGACGACGCCGCTGCTGACGCGATCGGCGTACAGCCAGTCTATCCGGGCGTCGAAACTGCCGCTCTGGTCCGCATCGATGAAATTGAGCTTTTTCAGGCTCCCTTCGATGTAAACGGTGTCAATCCCCGGATCGAAGATATGGGTTTGGCCGCCAGGGCCGTCATCCCAGTCGTACAGGGCCTCCGCCGGGTCCGGCTGGAAGAAGTCAGGATGGAAGATGTCTATCCCGGAGTCGTAGATCGCTATTTTCGCCCCCTTCCCTGTGATATTCCGCTGCTGGCCATCCCTCAGGGGCCAGACAAGGTTGGCCCGGGTGGCGAGCACGGTGGAGTCCATGACCGGCGCTGGCGGCGGCCACATGCTGGTGTCGACAACCTTGACGTAGGGCAACCTGGCGACGGGGATTATCTGCGCCCAAGGGACAACAACACTGTACACGGGGCTGACGGTCTGGACTTTGCCGTCCACCCTGAAGAACCTGAGCCCGAAGCTTTTTTCAAGGGACGAGACCTCGCTTTCGGCGAGGATATGGTCAAACACGATAGCAGCGTCGGCACCGCCCTTGGTATCCATGTGAGTGAGCACCCTTTCGAGCTCCTTGACCCCTCTGATCGGTTGGTACGCCCGCGCCATGATGAGATATATCAGGCCGCTTCCCACCTTGCCCGGCGGCGTGCCGAGGTCGATCACCGTAATTGCCGGAGCAGCCGGCGGGTACTGAGCCAGCCCCGGTCCACCCCCTGTTTCAGAGAACGAGCCCGCGGTGTTGGAAACTGAGAGGACAAGAATCAGGACCAGAACGCCTGCTATAATCCGGAAGGTCCTCATTGCGAATACCTCCTGACATTTATCTTGCCAAAGCCGGCGGCGGCCATGAACTGGTGTCAATGATTTTCACGTAAGGCAGGCGGGCGACGGCGGCTATCTGCTCCCACGGGACCACTACACTGTAAACTGTGCTCACCGTCTGGACCTTGCCGTCAACCCTGAAGAACCTGAGTCCGAATTCCTTTTCCAAGGAGGAAATCTCCTGATCGGTGAGGATATGGTCAAACACTATCGCCGCGTCGGCTCCACCCCTCCGCTCCATCAACGAAAGCACCCGGTCCACTTCACTGCCTGGCTTCCGAAGGAAAGCCTTTTCCCGCGCCATGAGCAGGTACAGCAGTCCACTCCCCACCTTGCCCGGCGGTGCAGGAAAGCTCCAGATCTCTATCGTGGGAGCGGGCATGGCTTGAGTGGGAGTGGCTCCCGCTGTCGGCAGCGACGTGGTTGCCGGGGACGGACTCGACGTGGCAGCCGGCAACGGGGTGGGCGTCCCTGCCGGTGCGGCAGTCGCCGCGGCCAGCGGCGTTGGACTGCCGGGCAGGGGGCTCTCGCGTGGCGCAGGAACGGATGCAGCCCCGGCCCCCGGCGTCGGCTGGAAGGCAGGAGCCGCCGTTCGGACCTCCGGCGGGCTGGTTGGCGAGGGCGTTGCCGCCGGGCCATCCGGACTCGAAGCCGGGCCGAAACAGCCGGCCGCCGAAACCGAAATGAGAATTGCCAGGGTGAAGATGACCGTCAATAAACACTTATTGCTATTCAATGCCTGCCTCCGAAAAAGAGCTTTTGCCCTGCAGGACATTGTACCAAATCTGCGGCGAACCCTTTCCCGAGCCATCACCGCGGGCGACCGGCAACATCCCCGCGCCTGGAGCTTGCCAATTGTGTTCCGGCCCAGCGAGCCATGGAAGCCGCCGTGAAACCGCCACCGGAGAAACACGACACCCCCATCATAGAACACGCCCCCCCCCCCGATGTCAAGACCTTTTCCACACATTTTTTCGGAGTTCTTCGCGTTTTCCAGACGGCGCCCGGTCACGATGCCAACCCCGGAAGCGCCCCGTCCAGCCAGCATCGGAATGAACCTGAGGCGCCGGCCCACAGCGGCGGTGGACGAAAGCTCAATCGTCGCTGAGTCGGCGCAAACTTGCAATCGCTATTGACAAACACGGGATAACTTGTTAGAGTCTTACGCTTCTAACCATAGTCCGTGGTTCCTGAGACTCATCAACCCGGCGTTCACCGAATAGAAGCAAACCGGGACCTCGCTTAATCCCGTTTCGACCCTGTCCGGCGCTGAACGGCGGAGGTCCATCACGGCTTGATCGCGGCGAGAATGGGCGGGTCCGCAAAATGACTAATGGTCCTGAGCGCGGCTGCCCTGGCACTCCTGGACGAGCCCGCCGGGGAAGACTGGTTACCGGCATCGCCATCCTTTTGATAGCTACTCTGATCAACGCACTGCTGGCCAAGTACGTCGTGCCCCTTCTTCGCAGAACGAGCCGGCCCGCAGGAGCGGCCGCCTTCGGCGTCCTCATGGAGGCGGCGGCTATGGTCCTGATACTGCTGCTGGCTCCTCCCTTCTACCAGGCCGTGGAAGTGGTGAAGGTAATTGCCTTCCGGATGATGGTGGCGAACGCCGCAAGTGTTGCTGTGTTCTCCTCCATGGTGAGAAACCTGGTCAAGGAGACATTCCTGTGAGACTCGCGGGCCCTGTCAGCATCGTCACGGCAGCCATACTGGTCCTGTTCTCAGGCCCCTGGTGGTCGAGCCATGGCTCCGCTCAAGGACAGCCCCCTCCTTTCAAGGTCAGCAGCCCGCTGGATGCTACTCCAACACCGACTGCGAGCCCATCTCTCTCCCCTTCGCCATCTCCGTCCCCATCACCCACCCCGACTCCGTCGCCTTCCCCTTCGCCTACGCCGATCCCGGCGCCGGTGGAGAGTTGGGTGGCCCGCTACAGAGGGCCGAGCGGCGGACCGGACTACTCCAACGCCATCGCCGTGGACGGGTCAGGGAATGTCTATGTCACCGGCTACAGCGACGGCGGCACGAACAACGACTACGCCACGGTCAAGTACAACAGCAGCGGAGTCCAGCAATGGGTGGCCCGCTACAACGGCCCGGGAAACGGGGAGGACCGGGCCAACGCCATTGCCCTGGACGGGTCGGGAAACGTCTACGTCACCGGCTACAGCGACGGCGGGGACTCGTTCTACGACTATGCCACGATCAAGTACGACAGCAGCGGCATCCAGCAGTGGGTGGCCCGCTACAATGGGCCGGGAAACAGGGATGACCAGGCCAGCGCCATTGCCGTGGACGCGTCGGGCAACGTCTACGTCACCGGCTACAGCGACAGCAAGAGCTCGGGCTACTCCGACCACAACTACGCGACCATCAAGTACAACAGCGGCGGCGTGCAGCAATGGGTCGCCCGCTACGTAGGGCCGGCCGGCAGCATAGGAGGGGACTACGCCACGGCCATCGTTGTGGATGGGTCGGGGAACGTCTACGTCACCGGCTACAGCGACGACAACGACGAAAAAGACGACGACTACACCACAGTCAAGTACAACAGCAGCGGCGTCCAGCAATGGGTCGCCCGCTACGATGGCCCGGTGGGGGGATGGGCTGACTATGCAAAGGCCATCGCCTTAGACGGGTCGGGAAACGTCTACGTCACCGGCTACAGCGACGGGGGGAACTCGACCTGGGACTACGCGACGATCAAGTACAGCAGCAGCGGCGCCCAGCAATGGGTCGCCCGCTACGACGGGCCGAGCGGCTATCGGGACTATGCAACGGCCGTCGCCCTCGATAGTTCGGGAAACGTCTACGTCACCGGCTACAGCCACGGCGACCCGAACGACTTCTGGGGCGTGGACTACGACTACGCCACGATCAAGTACAACAGTGGCGGCGTCCAGCAGTGGGTCGCCCGCTATAAGGGCCCGGGCAACAAGCAGGACCAGGCTCGGGGCCTGGTCGTGGACACGTCAGGGAACGTCTATGTCACCGGCTCCAGCTATGGCGGCGCGAACGACGACTACGCCACGGTCAAATACAATAGCAGCGGCATCCAGCAATGGGCCGCCCGCTACAACGGGCCGGGCAACAGGTATGACCAGGCCCAGGGCATAGCCGTGGATGGGTCGGGGAACATCTACGTCACCGGCTACAGCCACGGCGGTACGAACTACGACTACGCCGCAGTCAAGTACAACAGCAGCGGCGTCCAGCAGTGGGTCGCCCGCTACAACGGGCCGGGCAACGGGGAGGACCAGGCCCGGGGCATGGCGGTGGACGGGTCGGGGAACGTGTTCGTCACGGGCTACAGCTACAGCGGCGCGAACTACGACTATGCCACGATCAAGTACGACAGCAGCGGCGTCCAGCAGTGGGTCGCCCGCTACAACGGCCCGGGCAACGGGGATGACCGGGCCAGCGCCATTGCCCTGGACGGGTCGGGAAACGTTTACGTCACCGGCTACAGCTACAGCGGCACGAATTACGATTACGCCACGATCAAGTACAACAGCAGCGGCGTCCAGCAGTGGGTGGCCCGCTACAACGGTCCGGGCAACAGGGATGACCAGGCCCAGGGCGTAGCCGTGGATGGGTCGGGGAACATCTACGTCACGGGGTACAGCGACAGCGCCAGCACAAGCTACTACGACTACGACTATGCCACGATCAAGTACAACGGCAACGGCGTCCAGCAATGGGTGGCCCGCTACAGCGGGCCGGGCAACGGGTGGGACCAGGCAACCGCGGTCGGTCTGGATGGGTCGGGGAACGTCTACGTCACCGGGACGAGCTACGGCGGCGCCACGGGCAGCGACTATGCTACCGTCAAGTACGACAGCAGTGGGGCCCAGCAGTGGGTCGCCCGCTACAACGCGCCCGCCAATTCCTATGACGGCGCTTCGGCCATCGCTGTGGACACCTCGGGCAACGTCTATGTCACCGGCACCAGCGACGGCGGCGGCACATACTACGACTACGCCACGGTCAAATACAATAGCACCGGCGCCCAGCAATGGGTGGCCCGCTACAATGGGCCGTTCGCGTACGACTATGCCACGGCCATGGTTCTGGACGCGTCGGGCAACGTCTACGTCACCGGCTACAGCGAGGCCGGCGCCAGCGGCCGGGACTACGCCACGATCAGGTACAATAGCGGCGGCGTCCAGCAGTGGGTGGTCCGCTACAACGGGCCGAGCAGCGGGGATGACCATGCCCAGGGCGTGGCCGTGGACGGGTCGGGGAACGTCTATGTCACCGGCACTAGCGACGGCGGCATGAACCAGGACTACGCCACGGTCAAGTATGCTCCCTCAACCGGCCCCACGCCGACGCCGTCACCCTCACCATCGCCCTCACCCTCACCGTCGCCTTCACCCTCACCTTCACCGTCTCCAACACCCTCGCCAACGCCGAGTCCGTCGCCGACACCGAGTCCGACGCCGCAACCCGTGGCGCCGGTGGCGAGCTTCACCAAAGCGTTGAACCCACCGAGCGCCGCAGCCCCGTGCATCGTTACCCTCACCGACACGTCCACCAACTCACCCTCGAGCTGGTTATGGGACTTCGGCGATGGCGCCACCAGCACCCAGCAAAACCCGGTCAAGACCTACACAACCGCGGGCAATTACACCATCAGGCTGACAGCCACCAATGCCGCCGGGGCGGGCGCCACATCCCAGACGGTGAGCATCTACGCCGTGCCCACGGCCAACTTCAGCGCCTCGGCCACCGGCGCCAACCCGGGCGCGGTGGTAACCTTCACCGACCAGTCTACCGGCAACGTCACCGGCTGGTCCTGGAACTTCGGCGACGGCGCCGGCTCCTCCACCCAGAACCCCTCCAAGAGCTACGCCTCCACCGGAAACTACTCCGTCGTCCTGACGGCCTCCAACCCGGTGGGGAGCCACAGCCTGACACGAACGAACTACATCACCGTCAGCTCTGCACCCCTCCCCCTGCAGGCGGACCTGGCGTTTAGCCCCGTCCTGGGGGAAGGCGGCTACGCCGCCGTCCGGGCCGGCATCTCCCGCCTCAAGAACGCCGCTACCGGAGAACCTTTTGCCATCGGCGACGGGATAGCGTCTTACAGCGGTCATGCCACGTACGAGGCGGCGGGAATCACCGTGCTCGGTGTAGACAGTGAGTCGCCGTTCGGTGCGCCCACGGCGACCGTGGCGAGCACCCGGACGGACTTCAGCGCCTCACAGTCCGGCGGCGCGCCCCTGCCGCCCCTGGACGCAGCCCGGCTGAGGGTACGACTGATCGGCAGCAGCGCCAGCGCTTACACCATGACAATGAATTTCGATAGCATCACCAGGGTAAGCGGCGGCGGAACGATATCGCAGACCGGTGCAGCCACTTCCAGTTTCCGGAGGGGCGACGCTAATGGCAACGGCGCGGTGGACATGACCGACGCCCTGTTTATTGCCCAGTACCGGGTGGGTATCCGCGGCCTTGGGACCGACGCGCTGAGCGTGAATGCGGTCAACGCCGCCAGCGTCAAGACGCATGACGCGATCACTGGTGACAAGATCGACATGAACGACGCCCTGTACATCGCCCAGTCCCGGGTGGGCCTGCGCGACGAGTCCTTCAATTTGAAGCCGTGAGGGGTTCCTCTGCCTCGATGGGAGAGGATTAAGGAGGGTGAAATCCGGAGGCGGGAAGTGAGAACCGGGACGCCTCTTGCCTCTGCCTCTCTCCCACCCCGCTGTGCGAGAGTCCGCTCCGTTCCGAGAGTCCCGACATGTCGGGACAAGGCGGACCGGGGCGAGAGAGGGTCTCCTTTATCCAATTCGGGCTACGTTTGAGGCATAAGGCATTGACAAGATTTCTGAGGAGGAGTGACAAGTTTTCTTTTAGGAAAACTAAACTATTACGACAGGTCTGCAATACAGCTACACGACGGGCATCCGCCCTCCACCGCCCCGCCCCCGGGGGCGCGTCTCAGAGCCTTCCCCGCGGATTTTAGACAACACGTACCTGCAACTCAGACACTGGCAAACCCGTAGCGACACCCCTTGTGGGTGTCGAAACCCTGGAGCTCAAACCGACACGACAGGGACAAGCCCTGTCGCTACGGGTGCGCCAAAATGTCCGCGAGTGTCTGAGTTGCAGAACACGTACAATCCGCATTGACAAACGCGCCATAACTTGTTAGAGTTTCAGTACTCTTTCTCGTGGTACGTGGTCCCTGAAGTTTACCACTCTGGGCTTTTCCAGGTAAGAATCAACTTCCACCCCGTTAAGTCATATGGCAAGGACAACGGCGACAAGCTGCGGGACCTGGGTTTTTTGCATAGATTCATAGATAGCATGGCCCGCAAACTGGACTTTTCTCGCGCAGTCAATTGCTGTCTCAGTCGGAATGTGTGAAGTCGGAGGAAGGTGACCAAAGAAATGAGAACTGAAACAACCTCAGTGGGCCTCAAGGACTTCATCCAGCGGTCTCTGGATGGACCGGTGATGAGGGATCTGGACTTCGACCTCAAGTTGAGTCGGCAGGTCCGGCGCATCACGTCGGAATACTCGATTCACTTCAAGCCAGGAGAGATCGTCTGCGACGATGCTACCGCCGACTCCATCTGGCAAGCAGCTCTGGAACTACTGGAGAAAGTGGGCATCTACAACATAGACACCAACCGGGTGGTTTTGCTGGCAAAAGAAGAGGTGACCGCCGCCGCCGCCAGGGCGCCAAAAGAGCTGGTCGTGGGTGAGGGAAAGGACGCGGTTGCAATAACCGCCAGGTCTGGCGACAGCAAAGGTCCGCCGCCGATCATCGCCAACCCGGTTAGAAGCTTCCGCCACAAAGGGGGTTCCAACGTCTTTTTGGCCAGGATGCTGGATGCCTACAAATCAGATTCAGGGGAATTGGGAGAAATGGCCCGGGAGCTAAAGAGCCAGCTCGAGGGTGTTCCCCTTCTGGCAGACACTCCTGGAGAAATGATCTGGGCCAGGGCCCTGGTCCGGTGGCAAAGGGCTCTTGCCAGCCAAATGGGAAAGCCCGGACTCTGGTTGAGTGGGACCGAGGTGACCTCACCCCCGGCTATTCTGGCTTGCTTTGTGGGTGATGGGCTCCTCAATAGATTCAACGCACATATCTCGCTCTCGCTGATGCCGGAGCTAAAGATCAATTGGGACCGGCTGAAACTGGCCGCCGCAGCACAGGACATCGGCGTCTACCGGTCGTGCTCGGCCGATCCCATTCTGGGCGGGTACTGCCGAAACAACGAGGAAGCAGCGGTCCTTGCCGCGGCTACGTTACTCGGATACATCGCCTACGCGGGGGATCGTCAAACAGCGAACATCAATGTTGTGGACCTCAAGGGCAACCGGTCCACCAGGGGTCCCCTGCAGGCTTCAGCAGGCGCCCGGCTGGCGGTCGTGCGTAACCTGGGTATACCGATGCTGGGGACCCCGGATACCAGGAACGGTCTCGGTACCGCTATGTCCGTTTACGAGTTGGCTGCCCTGACCATCGCCCAGGTCGGCAGCGGCATGGCCTGGGCCGGGCGTGGCTATGCTTGCGGCCCGGGACCGGACGGGCAGTACCGGGTGGACCTGGACGGCCAACTCGTTGCCAGGGTGTCCCGGGGAGCGTCCCGGCTGAGCCGGGCAACAACCAACGAGCTATTGCTAAAGTTGCTGGAGATCACTGAAGGACACGACAGGCCCGATGAAGGTAGGCCCTTTGCACATTATTACGACGCCAGGACGCTGACGCCATCCCCGGAGCTGGCGGCCCTGTACGCTACAGCCCAGGAAGAGCTGCAGGAATTGGGAGTGCCCCTGGGTTAACCATCCCTGCGCTTGGCCCATGGTAATTGCCATTTCAGGAGATCTTCACCCCGTCAGGAGGCATACAGAATGAAGACGTCATTCATATCACCGACATACATAGCGCTGTTGATTCTGGCGCTCGCCTCATTGCTATCAGGCTGTGCTGCTCCGGCACAGCAGGCGGCGCCCGCGACAGCGACGAAAACAAACCGTAGTACCGAGGGGGCTGTATCCTGGCAGGAAGAATGGGAACAACTGGCAAGAGACGCCAGGAAAGAGGGTAACGTCACGCTGTATGCCATGTTTACGGCGCCTACAAGGACAGCCCTTATTCAGGTCTTTAAGCAAACATACGGCATCGACCTGGATGTCACGATTGGAAGGGCCACGGAAATACCAGAAAGAGCCCTGAGGGAAAATAGGGCTGGCCTCAATCTGGCCGATGTTGTCATAGCTGGAAGAAGTACGGCCCTAACCACTTTGAACCCGGCTGGTCTGTTGACCTCGCTGGAGCCGCTGCTCTTGCTGCCGGAGGTGAAAGACCCCGAGGTCTGGTGGCAGAAGAAGCTGCCCTACCTGGAAGACAACACGACCCTGGCTTTCAACGCCTACGTCCAGACACCTATGGTGGTCAATACGGACATGGTCAAACAGGGAGAGCTGTCTTCTATGAAGGACCTCCTCAATCCCCGGTGGAAGGGGAAGATAACCATTAATGACCCCACGGTGGGAGGACAGGGATTAAGCTGGTTCAGCGTCTTTAGCGAACTGCTGGGCTATGATTTCATGAGAGCTCTGGCTAAAATGGACCCGGCGTTCACTGCCGACCGGAGGCTCCACGTAGAATGGGTAGCCAAGGGGAAATACCCGGTGGGGCTGGCGCCTATGGATGCAGAGCTGGCGGAGTTCATTAAGGCTGGCGCCCCATTAGGCGCAATTATTCCAGAGGAGGGAAGCTACCTGTCGCACGGCGCCGGAGTTGTTTCGTTCTTCGCAAAGGCGCCGCATCCCAATGCGGCAAAGCTGTTTATTAACTGGCTCCTGTCCCGGGAAGGCCAGGTAATCTATTCCCGGGCTGAGGGCACCCAGACCTCTCGGGTGGATGTACCGACCGACCACCTCGCGCACATCAAAGTTAGACAACCCGGCATTAAGTATGTCCTGGACAACCCGTCGCTTCAGCCTGAGAAACAGAAGATGGTCAGGGAGATCTTTGGCCCTTTGTTGAAGTAGGTTTGCAGGTGGCGATTCCCCGGAAACAGCAGCGTCTACCAGCGGTTAACGGCGAGAACATCTGAAGCGCGGGAAAGCGACCAAAATGGGAACTGAAACAACCGCAAGCGGCCTTAAGGAGTTCATCCAGCGGTCTCTGGACGGACCGGTAATGAGGGAGTTGGACTTTGACCTCAAGCTCGGCCGGGAGCTCCGGCGAGTCACCTCGGAATACTCCATCCGGTTTCATCCCGAGGAGATGATCTGTGACGATGCTCTGGCCGACTCCATCTGGCAGGCGGCTTTGCAATTGCTGGAGAGGGTGGGCATTTACAACGTAGATACGAACCGGGTAGTTTTTCTAGGAAGAGATGAGGTAGACGCCGCGGCGGCCTCGGCGCCAAAAGAACTGGTGGTGGGCGAAGGGAAGGATGCCGTTAAGGTAAACGCCAGATCTCATGATAGTAAAGCGCCCCCGCTCATCATGGCACAACCGGCCAGAAGCTTTCGCCACAAAGGAGGTTCGCATACCTTTGTCTCCAGGATGCTAGATGCCTATGCCTCTGATGCCGGGCCGCTGGGTCATCTGGCCCGCCAGTTGAAGCGTGAACTGGAGGGCATTCCATATCTGGCAGAGACTCCCGGGGAAATGATCTGGGCCAGGGCCATAGTCCGGTGGCAGAGGGCAGTTGCCAAGCTAGCGGGCAAGCCAGGCCTCTGGCTGGCTAATGCCCAGGTCAGCTCGCCGCCAGCCATCCTGGCTTGCTATATGGAGGACGGGCTGCTCAATAGATTTAACTCCTATATCTCAGTGCACTTGATGCCAGAGCTAAAGCTGAACTGGGATTGCCTCAGATTGGCTTATGCAGCTCAGGAGTTGGGCGTCTACCGGTTTTGTGCCGCCGACCCTATTCTGGGTGGGTATTGTCGCAACAGCGAGGAGGCCGCCGTGGTCGCGCTGGCTACGTTGCTGGGATATACGGTCTATGCTTCTCCCAAGAATATTGTGCACACCAACGTTGTAAACCGGCAAGGAAACTATACCACCAGAGGCCCGCTTCAGGCCTCATCAGCAGCGCGCCGCGCTGTAGAACGCAACCTGGCCGTCCCCATGCATGGAAACCAGAGTACTAAGAACGGCCTGGGCACAACTGCCAGCCTTTATGAACTGGCTGCCCTGACCTTAGCCCAGACCGGCAGCGGCATGGCCTGGGCCGGGCGGGGCTACGCTTTTGGCCTGGGACCAGATGGCGAATGCCGGACGGACCTGGACTGGAAATTCGTCACCAGGGTTTCCCGGGGGGCTTCCGGCCTGAACCGTGAAAAGACCAATGATTTGTTGCTTGAATTGCTCGAGATTTGTGAAAGCCAGGATGCTACAAATGAAGGTAAGCCCTTTGACTATTACTACGATATCAAGACCCTTACGCCCTCCGCGGAGCTGGTAGCCCTGTACGCCGGCGTTGAAGAGGAATTGCAGACGATGGGGATCCCCGTGGGCTGATTAGGAGCTGTCCGCTAATAGGTTGAACAATAAACCACGAAATTACACGAGATTCTCACAAGATTCTTTCGCTGACCAATAATCTTTTGGGTAACCTTTTACACAGCCATTGTCCGTTTAGTTCTCGTGTTGGTGTCGTGACATCTTGTGGTTAGACTTATGAAAACTACCTGGCGCGGCAAAAGAACTAGCTGTTCAACCTGTTCATAGACGGTTCCTTATGAAATGACAAAATTCGAAGTCCGAATGACGAGGAGGTATACAGAATGGGAAAATCATCTACGTCCCCGACGTACGCACTGCTAATCGTGGCGCTGGTCTCAATACTATCAGGATGCGCCGCCAGAGAGCCAGCGCAGCTAACCGCACCCGCGATAGAACCCCAAATTAAGACTGGCGCCCCGGCCATGCCCGCGTGGCAGGAAGAATGGGAACAGGTGGTAAGAGAGGCCAAGAAGGAAGGCAGGGTAGCGATGTATGTCAGTTTCAGTAATGCTGTCAGGGCGGCAATCACTGAAGCCTTCAGCCAAGAATATGGAATTGACCTGGATATCACTGTCGGCAGGGGAGCAGAACTTTCCCCCAAAGTCACGAGGGAGAAAAGGGCAGGCCTGAATCTGGTTGATCTCATCATAACCGGGCAAGCAACAACAATAAACAGTCTAAAGCCGGCAGGCGTATTGACCCCGATCGAACCGCTTCTTTTGCTGCCGGACTTGAAAGACGCTCAGGTCTGGTGGGAGGGGAAACCTCCATTCGTGGACAGCAACGGCAAGGACAACCAGTATCTCACATTTATCTATACCGTCGAAGCCCCCATAACGATTAATACGGATATGGTCAAGACAGAAGAGATCACTTCTATGAGGGACGTCCTCAATCCGAAATGGAAAGGCAAAATCACCATAATGAACCCCTTCGAGATCGGGGGAGGACTTACCTGGTTTGCTAATTGGGGCGAAAGATTGCTAGATTATGATTTCATGAGATCTTTGGCCAAAATGGAGCCCGTTATTATGGCCGACCGGGTGCTTCAGGTCGAGTGGGTGGCAAGAGGTAAGAATCCCATTGCACTCGCAGCCATCAAAGACGCCGTAGAGCAATACAAGGCGCAAGGCGCCCCCCTGGCTCAAATTGTCCCTAAAGAAGGGGCCATTCTTAGCGTGTCTTCGGGAGTCATTAGCGCGGTGACTGAAGCACCACATCCCAATGCGGCCAAGCTCTTTCTTAACTGGTTTCTTTCCCGCGAAGGACAGGCCATCTATGTCAGGGCCGCGGGATATCAGAGCGCCCGGTTAGACGTACCTACGGATCATCTTCCTGCTTCCATGGTCAGGCAGCCTGGCGTCAAATATCTGACAGAAGATGAGGACTGGCTGATGTCCGTGCCTGAAAAACAAAAGATAGCCAGGGAGATCTTTGGCCCCTTGATGAAGTGAATGGACAGGCCAACCTGAATTCCACATAGGCACCGAGAAACAAGAGAAGAGAGAGCCTTTTCCTGCAAACTCCAAAAAACACTTGACAGCCCCGTGGGGGGGGTATACTATAGGCTGGGTTTTGGAAGAACTAAACTATTACAGTCTATCGATGTGACCACAAAGAGGATTGGAGTGATCAGAAATGAAGAAGATGATATCTATGTCACCCGTATTCATCCTACTATTATCTTTAGCCCTCTCAGCCTGCGTGGCTAAAGAGACAGATGAGGCGACTGCGACCGGAACCGAGGAGAAAATAAAGACTGGCACAGAAGTCAGGTCTGGATGGCAGGAAGAATGGGAACGGGTTGTAAGAGAAGCTAAGAAAGAAGGTAATATCGCGATTTACGCTGCTTTCGGTAGCCCTGTGAAAATAGCGCTTATTGAGTCCTTTAAGCAAAAATACGGCATGGAGCTGGATATCACCATGGGACGGGCACCAGAAATTTCGCAAAAACTGATAACGGAAAATAGGGCAGGCCTGAACTTGGCCGATGTAATTATCGCTGGGGCATCATCAATAACCACCATTTTCAAGCCCTCAGGCTTGTTGAGTCCGCTTGAGCCGCTACTCTTACTGCCAGAAGTGAGAGACCCCCAGGCGTGGTGGCAAAAGAAGCTTCCCTTCCTGGACAAGGACAAGATTATGTTTCAGTTTATATCTCGCGTCAGTGCTCCCATAACCATTAATACGGATATGGTCAAGGCGGGAGAGATTGTTTACATGAGAGATATCCTTCATCCCAGGTGGAAGGGTAAAATTACCATGAACGACCCTACTATGGTAGGAGGAACACTTGGCTGGTTTGCCGTGTTCAGTGAACTGCTGGGTCATGATTTTATGAGAGATCTTGCTAAAATGGAGCCTGCGATCATTTCGGATAGAAGGCTCGTTGTAGAATGGATAGCAAGAGGAAGATACCCCATCGGTCTTGCAGCATCCACTGAAAGCGTGGAGGAGTTTATTACATTCGGCGCCCCATTAGCTTCGATTATTCCCAAGGAGGGCGCTTACGTTTCCGCTGGGGCAGGAGTTGTTAGCATCGTGGCGAAAGCGCCACACCCCAATGCGGCTAAGTTATTTATTAACTGGCTCCTTTCTCGAGAAGGACAGACTATCTATAGCAAAGCACAGGAAACCCCCAGTAACCGGGTGGATGTGGCTACTGACCATGTCTCTCCCATTATAATCAGGCACACCGGTGTGAATTATCTCAGCACGGACGATGAGGAATTCCTGCTGACCTTACCCCAAAAACAAAAAGAAGCAAAGGACATTTTTGGCCCTTTGATCAAGTGAATTGGCAGGTCAGCCTGGATTCCAGATACGCACTGAAAGAATAAGAAAGGAGAAAGGAAAAAAGGAATGGAGAGTAGCTCAGCATTAAAAGAGTCTTCGGAGGCCTGTCATGGTTGAACCTGATGAGCAGGATCTGGTTAAACAGATTGCGGAGGCGGTGGATGAGCTTCGCGATGCGGAGGCCCTGCCTCTGGTGGAGAAAGCTCTGTCGGCTGGTGTAGATGCGGACCTGATTTTGAGGGACGGGATTATGTCGGGGATGAAGAAGTTTGGGGAGAAATTCGGGAAGGGGGAGTATTTTCTTCCCGACCTGCTGCTGGGGTCTGACATTGCCAACAAATGCATTGCCAGGGTAAGGCCACACCTGCAATCCGCTCCGAAAAAGGCCGGCACAGTCGTCATCGGGGCGGTGAAAGGAGACATCCACAGCATTGGCAAGGACCTGGTAGCCATGCAACTGCGCCTCGGAGGCTTTGAAGTGAGCGATTTGGGCATCGATGTCCCACCGATGAAGTTCATCGAGAAGGCCAGCGAAACGGGTTCGGACATCATCGCTCTATCCGCTTTTCTCACCTCCACCATTCCCTATATAGGTGAGGTGGTGAAATACCTCAAGGACGTGGGACTCAGGGAGAAATTCCGGGTTATCATTGGAGGCACGGGTACCAGCGCCGACTATGCCCGGCACATTGGCGCCGATGGATGGGGGAGGGACGGCGTTGAAGCCGTCGGCCTGTGCCAGCGATTGGTGGCTTCGGCGGGGAAAAGTGTGTAAAGTCGAAGGAAGGTAGCTCAAATGAGAGCTGAAGCAAGTAACGTGGGTCTCAAGGAGTTCATCCGGCGGTCTCTGGACGGGCCGGTGATGAGGGAATTGGACTTCGACCTCAAGCTCAGCCGGCAGCTCAGGCGCCTCACTTCAGAATACTCCATTCATTTTAATCCCCAGGAGATCATCTGCGACGATGCCACTGCCGACGCCATCTGGCAGGCGGCCCTGCAATTGCTGGAGAGGGTCGGCATCTATAACGTAGACACCAACCGGGTAGTTTCGCTACCAAGCAAAGAGGTGGAAGCCGCCGCGGCCGGGGCGCCGAAAGAGTTCACCGTGGGTGAAGGGAAGGACGCCGTCACGATAAAGGCATTTGACCACGGTGTCAAAGTACCGCCGGTTATTCTGGCGCAGCCCGCCAAAAGCTTTCACATTAAAGGGAGTGTCCAGGCCTTTGTCGCCAAGCTGATGGAGGCCTACGTCTCTGATGCGGGTCCCCTCGGTGATCTGGCTCGCCAGCTAGAGAACGAACTGGACGGCATTCCCTATATGGCGGAGACCCCTGGGGAAATGATCTGGGCCAGGGCTGTAGTCCGGTGGAAGAGAGCCGTTGCCGATCTATTGGGCAAGCCCGGCCTGCACCTGGGCAGTGCCGAAGTCACTTCACTCCCTGCTATTTTGGCTTTGTATACGGAGAAGGGACTTCTCCATAGATTTAATTCTCAGATCTCAGTCTCGTTGATACCGAATTTAAAGCTGAATTGGGACCGCCTGAGGTTAGCCTATGCGGCTCGGTCTCTGGGCGTCTATCGGTCATGCAGCGCTGACCCCGTTGTGGGCGCGTACTGCCGAAATAGTGAGGAGGCTGCTGTCGTGGCTTTGGCCTCAGTGCTTGGATCGATGATGTATGCAGGCGACGAGAAAACTGTGCAGCTGTCTACTGTAGACCGCGAGGGGAACCGGACCGCAAAGGCGCCACTTCAGGCCTCATCAGCAGCCCGCCGGTCAATAGAGCGTAATCTGGGTATCCCCATGGATGGGATCCAGAATATTATTAAGAATGGTTTAGGAACGAGCCTCAGCTTATATGAGCTGGCTGCCTTAACCCTGGCCCAGAGCGCTAGCGGCTGGGCCTGGTCCTGGCGGTATCCCTGCGCCCCGGGGCCCAAGGGGGAATACACGGTAGACCTGGACTATAAATTCGTAACTAAGATCTCCCG
Source organism: Chloroflexota bacterium (assembly GCA_016210565.1). Lineage (GTDB taxonomy): Bacteria > Chloroflexota > Dehalococcoidia > JACQUA01 > JACQUA01 > JACQUA01. The sequence goes on along the minus strand of JACQUA010000190.1, from coordinate 5,332 downwards.
GGGCGCAACCGGACTGAGCCGGGAAAAAACCAACGAACTGGTGGCAAAATTGTTGCAGCTTTATGAAAACCGGGACGCTGATGGGGGTAAGCCCTTTGCCTATTATTATGATATCAAGACCCTGACACCTTCCATGGAGCTGGTGGCCCTGTTTGATAGGGTTGAAGAGCAGCTGCAAAGGTTGGGAGTGCCCATGGGTTGATAGGCCGCGTTGGAAAACTTGTTTCGAGAAGGGGTAACTAAGAATGAAGACGCTACCAGTGGCAACTTTATTTATTCCATTATTTCTAGCGCTGACAGGCTGTGCTACCAGAGAAGCAGCCCAGGTTCCTCTGCCCACAATCGAAATGAAAGTGAAGACTGGCACAGAAGCCACGCCGGCATGGCAGGAAGAATGGGAACAACTGGTAAGAGAGGCCAAGAAAGAAGGCACGGTCGTGATCTATGCCGCTTTCGGCAGTCCTGAAAGGACGGCGCTGGTCATGGCCTTTAAGCAAAAATACGGTGTGGACCTGGATATCACCCAGGGACGGGGTGGGGAAGTTGCAGAAAAAATCATAAGAGAAAATAGGGCAGGCCTGAATTTGGCCGATGTCATTATAGCCGGGGGATCATCACTAACCATTAATACCAAGCCAGCAGGCGTGTTGGGTCCGCTTGAGCCGCTGCTTTTGCTGCCAGAGGTAAAAGACCCCCAGGTGTGGTGGGACAAGAAACTTCCCTTCCTGGACAAGGAAAATACAATATTTGAGTTTTTAGGTTATGTGAATGCCCCCATAACTATTAATGTGGACATGGTCAAGGCAGGAGATATCGTTTCCATGAGAGATGTCCTTAATCCCGGGTGGAAGGATAAAATCGTAATGGACGACCCTACTATAGTAGGAGGAGCAGGAATTAACTGGTTCAGCAGATTTAGCGAACTATTGGGTTATGATTTTATGAGAGCTTTTGCCAGGATGGAGCCTGTGATTACAAGGGACCGAAGGCTTGCGGTGGAATGGATAGCAAGGGGAAAATACCCCGTGGGTGTTGCAGCATCGGATGGGTTTGTGGCCGAGTTTGTCGCCTTAGGCGCTCCGATAGCCCCAATTGTCCCCAAGGAAGGGACCTGGATTAGCGCTGGCGCGGGAGTCGTCAGTATCGCGGCTAAAGCGCCACATCGCAATGCGGCTAAACTTTTCATTAACTGGCTTCTTTCTCCGGAAGGGCAGACTATCTATAGCAAGGCACAGGGAACCCCTAGCAATAGGGTGGATGTGGCTACAGACCATCTCCCCCCTTACAAAATCAGGCAGGCTGGCGTGAACTATGTGAGTACCAACGATGAGGAATCCCTGCTGGCCTTGCCCCAAAAACAAAAGGAAGCCAGGGAAATTTTTGGCCCTTTGCTGAAGTAAATTTGGCGTTATTGCAAAAAGCCCTTCTTGAGCCAAAATGGGCAGAAAATTAGATTCCAGAAACAGTCGAAAATTCCCGTTTTAGACCTTTTTGCAGTAACGCCAAATTTAGTATTCAGTCCCAGTTGCGGGTAGCCGAATGCAAAACAAAGTATAAAGAAAAGGGGGAAAAGCATGGGGAGTAGAGAACCTATGAAGGATTTTTGGGGGGCTAGTCGTGGTTAATGTTAGTGGCCAGGATTGGGCTAAACGGATTGCGGAGGCGGTAGATGAGCTTCGTGATACGGAAGCCCTGCCTCTAGTAGAGAAAGCCCTGTCAGCGGGTGTGGATGCGGACCTGATTTTGAGTGATGGGATCATGTTGGGGATGAAGAAGTTTGGGGAAAGATTTGGGAGAGGGGAGTATTTTCTTCCCGATTTGCTCCTGGGGTCTGACATCGCCAATAACTGCATTGCCAGGGTAAGGCCACACCTGCATTCCGCACCGAAAAAGGCTGGGACAGTCGTCATCGGGGCGGTCAAGGGAGACATACACAGCATCGGCAAGGAACTGGTAGCAATGCAACTGCGCCTGGGCGGCTTTGAGGTGAGCGATTTAGGCATCGATGTCCCACCGATGAAGTTTATCGAGAAGGCCAGCGAAACGGCTTCTGACATCATCGCTCTATCTGCTTTTCTCACCTCCACCATTCCCTATATGGGTGAGGTGGTGAAATATCTTAAGGATGTGGGCCTGAGGGAGAAGTTCCTTGTTATCATTGGAGGGACGGGCACCAGCGCAGAGTATGCCCGGCTTATCGGCGCCGATGGATGGGGCAGGGACTGCAATGAAGCGGTCAGCCTGTGCCAGCGATTGATGGCTTCGATGGGGAAAAATCTCTAAAGTAGAAGGAAGGTGACTAAAATGGGACGTGAAGTAAGCATAGGGGGACTCAGGGAGTTCATCCGGAGGTCGCTGGATGGATCGGTAATGAGGGAGTTGGACTTCGACGTCAAGCTGAGCCGGCAGCTCAAGCTCCTCACCTCAGAATACTCCATCTGTTTCAAGCCGGAAGAGATAGTCTGCGACGATGCTACCGCTGACTCCATCTGGCAAGCAGCTCTGCGACTACTGGAGAACGTCGGTATCTATAACACAGATACAAATCGGGTGGTTTTGCTGGGAACAGAGGAGGTGAAAGCTGCGGCTGCAAGGACGCCTAAAGAGTTTGTGGTGGGCGAGGGGAAGGATGCCGTCACGATAAGGGCATGGGACCACGGCAGTAAAGTGCCGCCGGTTATTCTGGCACAGCCCGCCAGAAGCTTTCGCCATAAAGGGGGTGTCCAGGCCTTTGTCGCTAATATGATGGATGCCTATATCTCTGACGCAGGTCCCCTGGGTGAGCTGGCCCGCCAGCTAAGGAGCGAATTGGACGGCATTCCATATATGGCAGAGACCCCCGGGGAAATGGTCTGGGGCAGGGCTGTAGTCCGGTGGAAGAGAGCTATTGCCGAGCTATTGGGAAAGCCCGGCCTGTATTTAGGCAGTGCCGAAATGACTTCACCCCCGGCTATCTTAGCTTTGTATACGGAGGAGGGGCTCCTCAATAGATTCAACTCTCATATCTCAGTCTCGTTGATACCAGAGTTAAAGCTTAATTGGAATTGCCTGAGATTAACTTATGCAGCTCAGGCCATGGGTGTCTATCGGTCGTGCAGCGCTGACCCTGTTGTGGGCGGGTACTGCCGAAACAGCGGCGAGGCCGCTGTCGTTGCAGTTGCTACTTTGTTGGGATCGATGGTCTACGCAGGCGACGAGAAAACGGTGCAGCTGTCTACCGTGGACCGCGAGGGGAACCGGACCGCAAGGGCCCCACTTCAGGCCTCATCAGCAGCCCGCCGGTCAATAGAGCGTAACCTGGGTATCCCCATGGATGGGATCCAGCGCATCAGTAAGAACGGTCTAGGAACGAGCCTCAGCTTATATGAGTTGGCTGCCTTAACCTTGGCCCAGAGCGGCAGCGGCTGGGCCTGGTCCTGGCGGGGATATCCTTGCGGGCCAGGGCCTGACGGGGAATACAATGTGGACCTGGATTGGAAATTCGTAACCAGGATATCCCGGGGAGCATCCGGACTGAGCCGGAAAAAAACCAATGAATTGATCGTGAAGTTGTTGCAGCTTTATGAAAGCCAGGGTGCCGATGAAGGTAAGCCCTTTGCTTATTATTACGATATCAAGACCCTGACACCTTCCGGGGAGCTGGTGGCCTTGTATGATAGGGTTGAAGAGGAGCTGCAAAGGTTGGGAGTGCCCATGGGTTGATATGCCTTAACCTCTCTTCAAATTATGGACACGGTGGGAATAATATACTGGAGAGAATAGATGCTCAAGATTTCCATATTCATTGGACTGATTCTGACTATCCTGGTTAGTTGTACTTTCCCTGCATCTCCGGTTTTACCAGCGGGCAATGAGGGTCCTATCACTACCAGTGGGCAGGAATCCCAGGGTAATTCTGGAGAGGCATGGCAAATAAAATGGAAAACGGTGGTGCAAGGGGCAAAAAGGGAAGGAAGGGTGGTTGTTTATGGGTCACCTGCCGGAGAAATCAGGGAAGCCCTGATCAAAGGCTTTGATAGCAGGTATGGAATTCCCGTGGAGTATCTGGCAACTAACGCGCCGCAAGTAGCCGCCAGGCTCGTGGCAGAAAAGAGAGCCGGACTGCATATCCCAGACATCATAATCGGTGCTTCGATCCCTGCCGTAACGGTGTTTAAGCCCGCGGGACTGCTCGACCCTATAGAGCCAGTCTTGATACTGCCGGAGGTTATAGACCCTACAATGTGGAGGGATAACAAGTTCCCCTGGGCGGACGAGGACCACTATATGATAGCTTTCATGGCCTTTGCTGCGCCAAACATGGTAGTAAACACAAACATTGTTAAGCCTGAAGAGATAACATCTTATCGAGACCTTCTCGGATCCAAATGGAAGGGCAAGATGGTCATGTCTGACCCCACTATTGCGGGCTCAGGTAACGCCTTTTTTGCCAACGTGGCTTATTACATGGGTGTGGATTACCAGCGACAATTAGCCAGCCAGGAGCCCTTCCTGGCAAGAGACCATCGCCTTCTGGCAGAATGGGTGGGGCGAGGCAAGTATCCTATTGGTATTGGTCTTAATTATGAACTCATTGCACAAATGATGTACGCCGGGATGCCTTTGAGAATGATTGTTTCCAGCGAAGGCGCTTTTCTTAGTTCAGGCAATGCCATTCTTCTTTTACCCACGAATGCACCTCATCCCAACGCCAGAGCCCTCTTCATAAACTGGGTCCTCAGCAGGGAAGGCCAAATTGTATATACAAATGCAGCCAAACTTCAGAGTGCCAGGATAGATATCCCTACCACAAATGTAGACCCTTTGTCCATGAGAAAGCCCGGAGTGAAATATGTTAATACAAGCACTGAGGAAGTTTGGCTCAAGGGTCCCGAATCTATTGAGCTGGCCAAGGAAATCTTTGGACACCTGATAAAGTAATTCTACGAAGGAGCAAGAACGGACCGGAACAAAATGCTCTTCAGGAGGAGCCACTCTATTGCTCGTACCGACGCGGGAATCCGTGCTGGTTCCTGGTTCGTGGTAAAATAATTGCAAATTTACCGTTAGGCCCCGAGTTTCAAATCGCCACTGAAATAACGAAATATTAAAGAAGGGAAGAAAAAGATGATGGGGAAAAGAGCAACCCGCCTGTGCCAGCAATTGGTGGCTTCGATCGGGAAAATTTAACTCAAGTAAAAGGGAATGACTGAAATGGGACCTGAAGCAGGTATGGGAGGCCTTTAGGATTTCTTCCAGCGGTCTCTCGATGGACCGGTAATGAAGGAGCTGGATTTCGATCTCAAGTTGAGCCGGCAGCTCAAGCTCCTCACCTCAGAATACTCTATTCGTT